>CALEIO010000110.1 GCA_937875885.1 uncultured Clostridia bacterium
CGAGATACTAAAGGGCGAGTGGCTTTATACGGGCGATATGGCGCGTGTTGACGAGGACGGATTTATCTACCTTGTTGACCGTAAGAAGGACGTTATTATCTCGGGCGGTGAGAATATTTATCCCGTACAGATCGAGGACTTCTTAAGAGCTAACGATGCTATTAAGGATGCTGCCGTTATCGGTCTTCCCGACAAGCGTCTTGGCGAGATCACCGCGGCTATTATTGAGACAAAGTCGGGTGTTAAGATGACCGAGGAGGAGGTAGAAGAGTTCTGCCTCGGTATGCCCAAATACAAGAGACCGAGAAGGATTATCTTCGCCGACGTGCCGAGAAATCCTACCGGAAAGATAGAAAAGCCTGCCCTTCGCGACAAGTATTGCGGAGTGAGCTTGGTTGAAGCACAAACTACCAGCTGATTTTGGAGATAGATATGAAAAAACTTATGCTTGGAAACGAGGCCACAGCCCGTGGCCTATACGAGGCGGGATGCAGAGTTGTATCAAGCTATCCCGGAACTCCCTCCACAGAAATAACAGAGCACGCGGCAAATTACGACGAGATGTACTGCGAGTGGGCGCCCAATGAGAAGGTTGCCCTCGAGGTCGCCTTCGGCGCCTCCCTTGCAGGCGCGAGAGCCGCCTGCTGTATGAAGCACGTTGGTCTTAACGTGGCAGCAGACCCCCTCTTTACTCTGTCTTACACAGGTGTAAACGGCGGTCTTGTTATCTGTGTTGCAGATGATCCCGGAATGCATTCTTCCCAGAACGAGCAGGATTCAAGACACTATGCTCAGGCTTCCAAGGTTCCTATGCTTGAGCCCTCCGATTCAAAGGAAGCTCTGGAGTTTACAAAACTTGCTTTTGAACTTTCCGAGGAGTTTGATACACCCGTGTTCATCAGAATGTGCACACGTGTTGCTCACTCCCAGAGTATTGTTGAAACTGCAGAGAGAGCACAGGTTGCAGACAAACCTTACGAGAAGAATCCTCAGAAGTACATTATGGTACCTGCTAATGCAAAGCTCAGACATCCTATTGTAGAGCAGAGAACTCTCAACCTTACAGCTTATGCAGAAACTGCACAGGTTAACCGTGAGGAGTATGCAGATTCCGAATTTGGTATTATCACAAGCGGTACCTGCTATCAGTATGTTAAGGAAGTTTTTGGCGAGAGCGTAAGCGTGCTGAAACTTGGTATGATTAATCCTATGCCTGTAGAGAGAATCAAGACTTTTGCAGACAAGGTAAAGAAAGTTTACATTGTAGAGGAGCTTGACGGAATCATTGAGACTCACGTTAAGAATCTCGGTATCGAGTGTGTAGGCAAGGAGATGTTCACAAATATCGGTGAGCTTTCACAGCTTGCAGTTGCAACAGCTTTCGGTATGGATATGCCCGAGTTTGCAAGTATCGATACAAACGTGCCCGGTAGACCTCCCGTTATGTGTGCAGGCTGTCCCCACAGAGGTATGTACTACACTCTTGCAAAGAACAAGATTACCGTTCTTGGCGATATCGGTTGCTATACTCTTGGTGCAATGCCTCCCCTCAATGCTCTTGATACAACACTTTGCATGGGTGCTTCTGTTTCAGGTCTACACGGCTACAACAAAGCAGGTGGCAAAGAGACAGAGGGCAAATCTGTTTGTGTAATTGGTGATTCTACATTTATGCATTCAGGTGTTACAGGTCTTATCAACATTGCTTATAATGCTTCAAATTCCACAGTTATCATTCTTGATAACTCCATTACAGGTATGACAGGTCACCAGCAGAACCCCACAACTGGTTACAACATCAAGGGTGATCCTGCTGCTAAAATTGATCTTGAGACACTCTGTAAGGCAGTTGGTATCAATCGTGTTCGTGTGGTTGATCCCTATAATCTGGCAGAGTGCGATACAGTTCTCAAAGAAGAACTGGCTGCAGAAGAACCTTCTGTTATTATTTCCCGCAGACCTTGTGTGCTCCTCAAGAGCGTTAAGCTCAAGCCCGCACTTAAGGTGTGCAAAGATGATTGCAAGAGCTGTAAGATGTGTATGAAGCTGGGTTGTCCCGCTATCAGTATGCACGACGGCAAGGCTGACATCGATGCAACACTCTGTGTTGGTTGCGGTGTTTGCACACAGCTTTGTAAGTTTGACGCTATCAAAGACGGAGGTGAGTGCTGATGACTAAAAGTATTATGATTGTAGGTGTAGGCGGACAGGGTTCCCTTCTTGCCAGCACACTTCTCGGTAAACTTCTTGTGACAGAGGGCTACGATGTTAAGGTTTCCGAAGTTCACGGAATGAGCCAGCGCGGTGGTTCCGTTGTTACTTATGTTCGCTACGGCGACAAGGTGTATTCTCCCATTATTGAGAAGGGTGATGCAGACTGCATCATTTCTTTCGAAAAGCTGGAAGCTGCCCGTTGGGTGCAGTATCTTAAAAAGGGTGGAGTTATCATCACAAACACTCAGCAGATTGATCCTATGCCCGTTGTTATCGGTGCAGCTGAATATCCTGCAGAGATTCTTGATGAGCTTTCAGGCAAGGTAGAGGTAGATGCACTTGATGCGCTTACACTTGCAGAGGAAGCAGGCTCTTCCAGAGCAGTAAATATTGTTCTTATGGGCAGACTTGCACGTCAGCTTGACATTCCCGTTGAAAAGTGGGAAGAGGCTCTTCGTATGGTTGTTAAGCCCAAGTTTATCGATATTAACCTTAAGGCTTTTGCTTTGGGTTATAACTACGCAAAATAATTTTATTTATTTTTTTATCACAGGTTTAGGAGGCGATTGCCATGGCAGAGCGCTATTGGCAAAAAGAAATAGAAACAGCTTCTCGTGAGCAGATTAAAGCAATTCAGGACGAGAGACTGGTGAAAACCGTTAAGCATGTATATGCTAACGTGGAAATGTTCAGAAACAGAATGGATGAAGCAGGTATTTCTCCCGACGATATTAAGGGTGTTGAAGATCTGCACAAGCTTCCCTTCACAACAAAGCAGGATCTGCGCGATTACTATCCCTATGGTCTGTTTGCTGTACCCCAGAAAGATGTTGTAAGACTTCATGCATCTTCAGGCACAACAGGTAAGCAGATTGTTGTTGGCTACACAAAGCACGATCTTGAGGTTTGGGATGATATTGCAGCTCGTCAGCTCTATGCAGTTGGTGCAGATGAAAACGACTTTATCCACGTAGCATACGGCTACGGTCTGTTTACAGGTGGCTTCGGTCTTCACGGTGGTGCAGGCAGAATCGGAGCTACAGCAATTCCCGTTTCTTCAGGTAACACAGACAGACAGATCACAATTCTTCAGGATTTTGGTTCAACTGTTCTTTGTTGTACTCCCTCCTATGCTATGTTTATTGCCGAGCAGATTAAGGCAAAGGGTATTGACCCCAAAACCTTATCTCTCAAGGCAGGTATCTTCGGTGCAGAGCCCTGGACCGATGAAATGCGCCGTCAGATTGAAGAGATGCTTGACATCAAGGCATATGATGTTTACGGCCTTACAGAGATTATGGGTCCCTGCGTATCTTACGAGTGCTCTGAGCAGACAGGTATGCACGTAAATGAAGACCACTTCATTGTTGAAACAATCGACCCCGATACAGGTGAGGTTCTTCCTTACGGCACACCCGGTGAGCTGGTATTCACCTGTATCTCCAAGGAGTGCTGTCCCTTCATCCGTTACCGCACAAGAGATATGGGTGTTCTTTCCATTGAGCCCTGCTCCTGCGGCAGAACATTTGTAAAGATGACAAAACCCAAGGGCAGAACAGACGATATGCTCATTATCCGCGGTGTTAACGTGTTCCCCTCACAGATCGAAACAGTTCTTCTTCGTATGGGATATTCTCCCAACTACAAGATTTATGTTGATCGTGTTAACAATACAGATACTCTTCTTGTTCAGGTTGAAATGACAGAGGGTATGTTCTCTGATACAGTTACAAAGATTAAGGAGCACGAGAATGCAATCAAAGCAGAGCTCCGCTCACTTCTGGGCATCGGCGCTGATGTTCAGCTTGTAGCTCCCGGTAGCATTGAACGCTCTATGGGTAAAGCCAAGAGAGTTGAAGATAAGAGAAAACTTATAGGAGGCTGAGATTATGTCAATTCGTCAGATATCTGTTTTTGTTGAGAACAAACAGGGTTCTCTTGTTAAGATTACAGATGTTCTTGCTAAAGAGAACATCGACCTGCGTGCTATGTCTATTGCAGACACACAGGACTTCGGTATTCTGAGACTTATTGTTTCTGACACAGACAAGGCTCTGGAAGTTCTCAGAAAAGAAAACTGCATTGCTACAGTAACTCCCGTTGTTGGCGCAAGACTCAGAAACGAGCCCGGTGCACTTGCAACAGTGGTTAAGGTGCTTTCAGACAGCGGCATCAATATGGAATATATGTATGCATTCAACGGCGCAACTCCTCACCACGCATATATGGTTCTTCGTGTTGATAATAATGAAAAGGTAGAGGAACTTCTTGCTGCAAGCGGAATCAAATCTATCACAGAAGCACAGGTTGGCGAAATCTGATTTTGTGCCAATTTATAAGTGTTAAGTTTTTTGTTGACATTTATACTCAAATACAATAAACTTGTGTTATAAAATTTGCTTTATTAATGAGCAAGTAATTTAACCCATAGGAGGCTTAATCTATATGTTCAAAACAGTTAAAGAAGCACAGGATTTTATCAAAGCTAATGACATCAAGATGATCGACTTCAAAATGATTGATATCAACGGTCGTTGGCGTCACATCACCATTCCCTCAAACAGACTCAATGAGGATACTATGATTTACGGTATCGGCTTTGACGGCTCTAACTACGGCTACGCAGCAGTTGAGAAGAGTGATATGGTGTTCATCCCCAATCTTGAGTCTGCTCAGATCGATCCTTTCGTATCTCAGCCCACACTCACAATGACAGGTGATGTTTGTATCATCGGTAAGGTTGGCGAGCCCAACAGACCCTTTGACCAGTATCCCAGAAACGTTGCAATCCGTGCACAGGAATATATGAAAGAGCAGGGTATTGCTGATCAGATGATCATCGGTCCCGAGTTCGAATTCCATCTTCTTGACCACGTATCCTACGAAGCAAAGCCTAATCGCGTAGCATACGAGGTTGACACAGAGCAGGCAAACTGGAACTCCGGCGAGAACGAGGTTCAGAACTTTGGTTATCAGGTTCCCTCAGGCGGCGGCTACCACATTGCTGCTCCCCAGGATATTACATACGACATTCGCTCCAAGATGTGCCTTATGCTTGAGGAGTGGGGTGTAAAGGTTAAGTATCATCACCACGAAGTTGGCGGTTCAGGTCAGGTTGAGATCGAGGTTGAGCTCGGCGAGATGCTGGAGATGGCTGACAAGACAATGATCATCAAGTA
>CALEIO010000111.1 GCA_937875885.1 uncultured Clostridia bacterium
GGTAACGTACCCGTTGGCCAGACCTGGGTTGCAAAAGCATACGTAATGTATTACGATGCAGACGGTGTGCTCCAGACTGTGTACTCTGACGAAATGGAAGCAACAAAAGAATAAGTAAGCGAATGTTAACAGCTTAATGGCAGGGTCTTTGCATTTGCAAAGGCCCTGTGTTTTTGTCTGCTGAATACATTTTGTGGGATTTTCGGTGTTTTCAACAATAAAAAGTTTCGAATCTCTTTATAAATAATCATATTTATACTTGCAATTTCATAAAAGATATGTTAAAATATTCAGGTCGTAAAAAATTACGCACATGCGCTGCTAGCTCAGCTGGATAGAGTAACTGGCTACGAACCAGTAGGTCGAGGGTTCGAGTCCCCCGCAGCGCGCCAAGACGGCAACCGAAAGGTTGCCGTCGTTTTTACTTATTGCAACATTTTCTTCAGACAGGGTGGTACATATGAAGATTATTGATTTTCACGCACACATTTATCCCGATAAGATTGCCCAGCGTGCTACCGATGCAATCGGTGCTTTTTATGATATAGATATGGACAGGGTAGGCTCTCTTTCAAATCTTCTCAAGTATTCCGAGCGAGCAGGTGTTTCCCATTGTGTTGTTCATTCTGTTGCAACGAGTGCACAGCAGGTAGAAAGAATCAACGATTTTATCAATGAGTCTGTAAACGAGCATTCAGACCGCCTTTTTGGTTTTGGTACTATGCATCAGGACTATGAAAATAAAATAGAAGAGGTTGACAGATGCCTTAAAATGGGACTTCGGGGCATAAAGCTCCATCCCGATACCCAGATGTTCAACGTGGATGATGAGCGCATGTTTGAGATGTACGATTATCTTCAGGATAAAGCACCCGTGCTTTTTCATTGCGGCGACTACCGCTACGATTATTCTCATCCCCGCAGAGTTGCCCGTATCTGCAAAATGTTCCCCCACCTTACAGTAATCGGCGCACACTTCGGCGGCTATTCTGTTTGGGAAGAAGCCTATGAATATCTGAAGAATCTTGATTGTATGCTGGATACATCCAGCTCTTCTGCTTTGATGGAAGAGGGAATGTTTGAGCGTATGATTAAGGCATACGGAGCAGACCGTCTGCTTTTCGGCACAGACTTCCCTATGTGGGACAGCAAAGAGGAGTTGGACAGATTCCTGAGCGTTTCTCTCACAGAAAATGAAAGAGAAAAGATTCTCTGGTCAAACGCTGCAAAGCTTCTTAAGTTATAAGTTGAATTATTTTTTCGGATGGTTTATAATTTGATTATCCCATAAACGAGGTGAGCTTTTATGAAAAAAATGATGGCATTGTTAATGGCAGTTGTGCTTTGTCTTTCGGTTTTTGTTTTATCCGGCTGTAAGGATAAGGAAAATGATGCAGCAAAAAGTTATCTTGAAAACTATGGCTTTGATGCACATGTAGATACGGATGCTGATATCCTGGGAAAATGGCAGGAGAATCTTTCAGAAGATGCCAAGTCTGATAAGACAATCTGGATATTTGAGAGCTCTACAACCCTCAATATCATCGAAAATATCGGCTCATATTCTCTTACTGTAGGTTGTGCTTATAACTTCGATAAAGACACAAGTAAGCTTACATATCTGGTGCTGGATACAAAGAAAGAATACATCGTTACAGTTAGCATTGACGGAGACTCTATGACCTTTACAGATGAATCCGGAGAAATAGTAAAAAGCTTTACAAAAGAATAAAATAACAAAATTCCCCCTACATAACGTCGGGGGAATACTTTTTATATGGGTGTTTTGCGGATTTATTGGGGATTTTTTCGCGATTTTTGTACTTTATCAGGATTTGTTGTAAAAAAACAGAATCTTTTTTTTGTAAAATAGTGGAAATATTTCACACAATGTGCTATAATGATAAAAGTGAAATAACTACACATTAGCTTGGTGGGGTTACGTGAGTTTGTTTCTCAATAAGAGTAATGTGTGGGGATTATTTATGTATAGTATTCTGATGTACGATGTAAAAAAGTCCAGAGGTGACGAACTGGAAAAACTGCTGAATTGCTATTTTTATGCCAAAGGTCTGCGATGTATAATAAGACGGTTCAGCACATTTTCTGAAGTTATAAGGTGTTCATACTGTGCAGACATTGTGTTTATGAACATTGAAGATGGAGATGTTCAGGGGATGAATGCAGGTGGCGCTTTGCTGAGAATTCACCCCGATATATATCTCTATGTAATGTCAGACAGATATACTTTCCTTGATTATGCTATGGACCTTAAGGCTTTCCGTTATCTTGAAAATCCTGTGGATGTAAACAGATTATTTGGCTCTCTGGATATAATAGTAGAGGGGACACAGAAAATATCTTTTATGTCGGAGCATATTCCTGTTACGCTGGATGAAAACGAAGTGGTCTGCATTTACACGTCGGGCAGAAAAACCTGCGTCCTTACAGATTCAGGTGGGAGCTATCCTACCACATCCAGCATAAAAGAATGGCTTACAAAGACACAGCGGTGTGAATCTTTTGTAAGCCCTCATTACAGCTATATTGTTAATATGAAATACGTCAACGAGTTTGATGGTCACGTAATTATTCTCAAATGCAAAACAGGAAAAATCCTGAAAGTTTATCCTTCTCAAAGAAAGATAGGGGAATTCAGGCAAATGTTTTATTCGCGTATTCACAACTGAAATTGTTGCAAAAGCGACGTTTTTACAAGTTTATCTTCTTTTTTACAGCTTTTGTTGAGTTGATTGCTGAATATGAATATAATAAAATCATTCCGAAAAGGAATCGGAAAATATTATTGTAAACACCAATGCTTGCATTGTCTGTTTTGTACAAAACAAAGGCTCACGGTTTTTTCCACCCCTCCGTGAGCCTTTGCTTTATTTCTATTAATTATTCTTTTGTTACACAACAAGTTGTGATTCCGTAATATTCAAAGAGCTTTACAGCTTGTGGACTGATTCTTTCTCCGCAGACAACAACGGGGACTGCGGGGGGACAGGATACACTGGGAGAAGCAAGAATTCTTCCGCAACTGTCAGCGACAAACACGGTTTCCTTTGCACACATCATAGCTGCTGCGGGAGACATAACCACCTCGCCCTGAATAAGTGTGGGGGGAGTGGTGGTAACAGGCTCTTTTTCAGGGATGTCAAGCAAGACTTTTTCCAGAGCATCAATGCTGTCATTGCCGCCTATAGGTGTAAACATAAATACAGCATAGTCGGGGTCTGCAAATTCGCAATATATGTTTTTGCGCTGGAGAATTTCTGCAAGCTCATAGCCCGTATAGCCATAATCCTTTGTTTTGATTGTGAGCTTTAAGTGCTCGTTACCACACAGGCTATATCCATTGTTTGAAAGAGTTTCTTTAAGTGCAGAAATTCTTTCTGCTGTAAGCTTCAGGTCTTTTGCAAAGCTTTCGCTTAAATATCTGTTTGCAAGGTCCAGAGATTGCAGAATGAGATAAGAAGGACTTGTTGAGCCGAAAAGGGCCATTGCGTCCTTTGCATAAGCAGAAAGGTCATTGGTATGGCTGTTTGAAATGTGTAGGTATGCACCGCCTGTGAGCACAGGCAGGGTTTTGTGAGCAGAGTCGCAGCACATATCAGCTCCCAGGTCCATAGGATGCTCTGATTCGGGCAGAAACTTCAGATATGCACCGTGAGCATTGTCAACAAGTAAGAGCACATGGTGCTTGCGACAGATACGTGCAAGTTCTTTTATATCTGCTCTGTTTCCCAGATAATCGGGACTTGTAATATAAACTGCCATAGGCTTGATTTCGCAATCAAGAATAGCATCTTCCAGTTCTTTTGGGGAGATGTTGCAAGTCAGGTATGAGCTTTCTTCGTGAGCATATAACCACTTAACATCAAGGTCAAGAAGCATAGCACCCGTAAGAAAGGTTTTGTGAGCATTTCTGGCTGCGAGTATTGTTTTGGAAAATCCCTTTTCCTTTGCATACATAAGCGCCAGATGAAGCATAGCACGTATGCACAAGGATGAGCCCTCGGCAGAGTAAAAAGTGTTGCAACCAAAGAGTCTGCCTGCATTGGTCTCGCTTTCTTTGATAATTCCCGATGCTTCGTACAGGCTGTCTGCACCTGATATTTCTGTTATATCAAAGGCTTCACAGCCAAGCACGTTTATACCTTTGTGTCCGGGCATATGCAGTCTGTGGGAGTGGGATTCTATGTATTGATTTACAAAATCAAAAATAGGGGTATTCATCAGGAATTACCCTCAAAAGCTCTGGCAATTGCAACCATAATTGCACATTCCATTCTTTTTCTGAAAAGTGTACAGCCGTCTTTGTAAACGCCTGTTACAGAGCCTGTGGAGTGATATGCATTTGCAGCACATCCGCCTGAACAGTAAAGTTTTGCCCAACAATCGTGGCAATCAGGTCTTGCATAAACATTGCAGTCTGCGAAGCTCTGCTGGGTTTCTTTGTTTGTAACACCCTGCCAGATGTCGCCGAGCTTGAATTTCTCTTCGCCAACAAACTGGTGGCAGGGATAAAGATCACCCCAGGGAGTAACAGCCATATATTCTGTGCCTGAGCCGCAACCTGAAATACGCTTGTAAATGCAAGGACCGCCTGTAAGGTCAATCATATAGTGATAGAAGGTAAAGGGTTTACCCTCTTTATCTCTCTTGAGCATAAGCTCTGCCAGCTGCTCGTACTGCTTCATAACAACCTCAAGGTCAGCTGCAGTAAGTGCTTCGGGGTCAGAGGGAGAGCTTACAACGGGCTCCATACTGAGCTCGGTAAATCCTAAATCCAGCATCTGTTGAATATCTTTTAGGAAGTCAGGGTTAGCGTGGGTGAATGTACCGCGCATATAGTAGTTTTTGCCCTTTCTGGCTTCCACAAGTTTTTGGAATTTGGGAACAATACGCTCCCAGCTGCCGTTTCCTGCATAGTCAACACGGTAACGGTCGTGGATTTCCTTTCTGCCGTCAAGGCTGAGTACTACGTTGCTCATCTCTTTGTTTGCAAAGTTGATTACATCGTCGTCAATGAGAAGTCCGTTGGTAGTGAGTGTGAAGCGGAAATTTTTGTTGTGTTCTTTTTCGATGCTTCTGGCATAAGCCACCATTTCTTTGACAACGTCAAAGTTCATCAAGGGCTCGCCGCCGAAAAAGTCAACCTCAAGGTTACGTCTTGTGCCTGAATTTTCTACAAGAAAATCAAGTGCACGTTTGCCCACCTCAAAGCTCATCATAGCTCTGTCGCCGTGGTATTTGCCCTGGCTTGCAAAGCAATAGGAGCAGTTAAGATTGCAGGTGTGAGCAACGTGGAGGCAGAGCGCCTTAACTACCTTGCTGTTGTTTTTGTAGTTTTCTGCGAGGGCTTCGTATTTGTCCTCGGAA
>CALEIO010000112.1 GCA_937875885.1 uncultured Clostridia bacterium
GTTTTCTATCTTTGTGTTATTCATCAGACCCCAACGGTCGATGTATCTCATTCTGTAAAGCATTGCAAAAAAATTGCTCATATTTTCACCTCAAAAATAAATGGTGCATTTTGTTAAGATATGTGTTATACTAATATATTATATACTAATAACCTTAACAGGTAAAGATATTTTAACAAAATTTATCGGAGGCAACTATGAGTTTCGGAGAAAAAATACTTGACTATAAAGAGGACATTCTCAAGGACCTGGACGAACTTCTTAAGATTCGTTCCGTTTACGCTGAAAGTCCCCAGAAGTGCAAGGATGCACTTAACTGGATGCTGAAAAAAGCAGAGAACTTCGGCCTTGTTACAAAAAACATCGACAACAAGGCAGGTCACGTGCAGCTTGGTGACAGCGGCAAACTCTGCGCTACCCTCACCCACCTTGACGTTGTACCCGCAGGTGACAACTGGGACTGTGAGCCCTTTGCCCTGACACAGAAAGACGGTAAACTCATTGGCCGTGGTGTGGCAGACGACAAGGGTTGTGCTCTGCTGACCCTCTACTGCCTTAAGGCAATCAAGGATGCAGGTATCCAGGGTAAAAACACTCTCCGTGCAATTTTCGGCACAGACGAAGAGGTTGGTATGACAGATGTTGTGGCTTACTTTGCAAAGGAGCCTATGCCCGATATGTCATTTACACCTGACTCAGGCTACGGCATCTGCTCTGCAGAAAAAGGTATTCTCCAGCTTGAGATAAGTTCAAAGAATCAGGACCTTGGTCTGCTTACAGAGCTCAAAGGCGGCACAGCTACCAATGCAGTACCCGACTTTGCTTATGCTCTGCTCAACTGCACAGATACTGACGACCATCAGCTTATGCGCCTTGCAGATGCACGACAGGGTGAGTTTGAATTCAAGCACACCATCGACGGACTTATGATTATCCACAAAGGCACCGCAGCACACGCCTGCGAACCTCATCTGGGTCACAACGCAATCCTTAACCTCATCGACCTGCTTGCATCCAACTTTAATCTTCAGAGTCTGGGCAACCTTTGCTCTTTCATCTCTACAAATATCAGACTTGAAAACGACGGCACATCTATGGGGATGAAAATGCGCGACTCCCAGTCAGGCTCACTTACCCTGTGCCTTTCCACAATAAGCATCAACTCCACAGAAGCCAAGGCTACCATCGACATCCGCTACCCCGTAACCTTCGGTGGCAAGGAGCTTATCCGCAGAGTCAAGAAAGCTGCAGAGTACGAAAACGTAGATGTTAAAATTCTCTGCCTCTGTGCCTTGATGACACAAAGCCCGTTATCGGAATTCTCAAGGATTCCTACGAAGAAGTTATGGGTGAAAAGCCCCTTATGTACTCCACAGGTGGCGGCACCTATGCAAGAAAGCTGGGCGGCAACGGTGTGGCATTCGGTCCTGTTTTTCCCGGTGAAGATGCAAGACTCCATAACTCAAACGAGGGCATCAACGAAGAAAACTTCTG
>CALEIO010000113.1 GCA_937875885.1 uncultured Clostridia bacterium
GGATATCTCTTTTGACGACTCCTTTATCTACGACCAACTCGACCTCGACTACGAAGACAGGTCTATCAAATGCCAACACTTTATGCGCGAAGAGGCCCTCGCCGCCTTCCGCAAATGGGAAGAGAAAGAGGATAAGGTGCGTTATTGATTTTGCGGGGCTATTGCTCGAGTGTTTTATTTTGGAATTTTGTAAAAAGCTATTGTGCTAATGATTGAAGAGAATAAGAATATAGAGAATCCTGAAACTGAAGATTCGCAGATTGGTTCGCAGAGCAAGCGTTGTCTGAATTGCGGTGAGGAACTTATGGGGCATTATTGCCACAACTGCGGACAGGAGGTTTTGACCAAAACACCCACGATTGGAGGTTTTATTTTGGCATACCTCGACAATGCCTTTTTGTGGGATTCGCAATTCCTCAAAACGCTGTGGACACTGCTTCGTCGTCCGGGACAGCTTACCAAGGAGTTCCTCGCGGGAAAATACTCCTCGCAGGAGCATCCGCTTAAGTTGAATATGTTCCTATTGTTTATCTTCGTCACGCTGTTCGTATTTTTTGCGAGTGGTGATAAGATGACCAACTCGGCGCATAGCTTAATAAATGATGAACGAGTGTTTTCAAGCGTTCAGCTTGAGTGGATGCAAGAAGATGCGGCGTATTCCCAGAAAATTGCGGAAAGTCCACGCGACACTGTGCTTTTGCGAGCTCCTTTGTTCATAGCAGATTCCTTCAGCAACGCTTCAAACAAGGTGGGCACTCCGGCAATAAAGTTTGGGTGGTGTTTTTTTATTAGTTTTGCATACTCTTTTGCTGAAAACCGAGGCACTAAAATACACACTCCACCACACATCAGCACCGTATGCACACAAACACACAGACCAAATCCGTGAAAAATCGGCATTGCTGACAACATAGATTTCCCAAGAATGGTACCTCCGCACATCTGTGCAGTCTGCATTCCCATTGCATTAATGCTTTTTCCCGAAAGCATTACACCCTTGGGTGTGCCTGTGGTCCCGCCTGAAAACAGCACAACCGCCGTTTTTTCTGCATTACCTTTGCTTTGTGTAATTTCTGCAGACACTCTGCGCTTCATACATTCACTCCACAACAAAGCCTTTGTTTTTACGGGAAGTTTTTTCTTATCTGAAGATTTCTGCAGAATTCTTTTGTATAAAGGCAATTCATCTGCCATATTGGTAAGCAGCAGAATTCTTTCTCCCACAGAATCAGACATCACAGCAAAAACATCATACATAAAATCGAGTGCAGCCACACACTTTGCATCCAGTTGAGTTACATAATCCGAAAGTTCATTCTTTGCAGATAAAGGATGAACAAAACTGCACACAGCCCCGATTCTGTCTGCAGCATATAGCAAAAACACTGCCTGCGGAATGTTTGGCAGACAAACCATTATTCTGTCATTTTTCTTAATTCCAAGATCTTCAAGGCCTTTCTGCACACACAGTACCCGCTCCACAAGCTCTTTATATGAAATCTTCCTATCCATATACACAAGTGCTGTTTTATCGGGATACTGCTTTGCAACATCAAACACAGCATCGCTTATGGTCATATCAGGATAATTCAGCTTTTGCCTTATTCCGTCATAAAATTTAAGCCAGGGTGCTTTTATCTCCATAATTCGCCTCTTATTTCATTTTTTATGTAGTACAATAGGGATATTAAGCAGATATTTTCTGTATCTGCAATCTACAAAAGTCAGAAGGATAGTTATGGACACAGAAAACATTTTATACTCCCCTGTTATCTGCTATGAAATATCCGGTTCAGAAAACGGATATCAGGTGGATGTGTATCTGCAAGGACACAAAAATTGCACAGACCCCAGGCTTCACTGTACACTCACAGATTTTTCAGAAAATGAAAAGTTAACCCGAAAATTCATCGGCTATCTTTCTGCTTCCTGTGCACTCCCCGTCCATATTCCCGAAATTGCAGAAGAATATTTATCAGCAAATTTTCAGTCAGACTTACTTTTTCAGTCTGATTATTGACATAATCCAAAACATTAATTCAGGAGTGATAATATGAAAAAAACATTATCCCTCATACTCTCCTCCGTGCTCTTGCTCTGCTTTTGCGCTTGCACGAATATCGGAAACTCCACACCGAAAACACAGCTTAAAATTGTAGCTACCATATTCCCTCAATATGACTTTGCACGGCAGATTGCCGGGGACAAAGCCCAGATTCAGATGCTCATCTCCCCGGGTACGGAATCACATAGTTTTGAGCCTACCACCTCTGATATTATGAGCATCAACGAATGTGATCTGTTCATTTATACTGGTGGTGAATCCGACAGCTGGATTGACGATTTGCTGAAAAACACCAGCAACCCCGAAATGACCATTATTTCGCTGATGGATTGTGTAGATAACCACATAGAGAATTCTCATAATCACGAGCATAAACACAACCACAGCCACACCGACGAACACGT
>CALEIO010000114.1 GCA_937875885.1 uncultured Clostridia bacterium
CTGCTATGGGTATCAAGGGCGCCGCTGTGGCTACAGTTGCCGCAAGACTCTGCGAGTTCCTTGTGGTGGTGCTGTGGACTCACCTTAACAGACACAAGAATGAGTTCATCAAGGGTGCCTACAGAAGTATGCGCATTCCCCGCGAGCTTCTTGGGGGAATCCTCAAAAAAGGCTTTCCTCTTATGGTAAACGAGGTGCTCTGGTCAACAGGTCAGGCAATGCTCACCCAGTGCTATTCCGTAAGGGGACTTGAGACAGTTTCTGCCCTCAATATAAGCTCTACTGTTTCAAATCTTTTCTTCTGCGCATTCTTTGCATTTGGTGCGGCAATCAGCATTATTGTGGGTCAGCTTCTGGGTGCAGGCGAGCTTGAAAGAGCAAAGGACGAAGACCGCAAACTCATTGTCTGTGCTGTGGCTGTGTGTATGGTCATCGGCGGCATTATGGCGGCGTTTTCTCCCTTGTTTCCACAGATTTACAACACAACGGACACAGTCAAGGCAATGGCTACAAAATGTCTGCTTATAAGCTCCATAATGATGCCTGTTCACGGCTTTATCCACACAGCGTATTTTACCCTGCGCTCGGGCGGTAAAACCGTAATTACCTTCCTTTTTGACAGCGTTTATGTGTGGGTGGTGCTGATTGTGGCGGCATTCATTCTCTCCCGATTTACAGGTATGCCAATGGTGCCGATGTATGCTCTGGTGCAGAGCCTTGAAATTATCAAATGTGTGCTTGGCTACGTGCTCATCAAAAAAGGTATCTGGCTCAACAATCTGGTTGAGGACAAGCCGCAAGCGGAATAAATTTTAGATGTATTTATGAATCAATCGGTCGCCGTGTTTTTCAGCACGGCGGCTTTTTGTTTTCTGTACAGTTGCCCTCGTTAACATCATTTGCACCGATGCCGGACAGGGTGCTTTGTGCAAAAAAATGACCTGCTCAAAAATATCAGCAAAATTTTGTTTTATTTCTTTTGCAGCATTGACATTATATAATAATAATGTTATTATATCCCTAATGAATCTTTAAGAGCGGTACAGAGATGCCGACAAGATTTGTGGTTATATATGTCCGCAGACTGTCTGCGTACCTTATGTTACTGTATCTTGTCGTATGTCTGCGGCAGGATTTTTTTCATATTTACGGCTTTTTAAGATAGAATATACAGAGAAAAACAGAGCATAGGAGAGAGTTATGAAGTACTTACTTACAGGCGCAAAAGTTTACACCGACAGCAAGTTCACACAGTGCGATGTACTTGTTGACGGTTCTGTTGTTGTTGCTCTGGGTACTGATTTACAGAGCGACGGTGCTGTTGTTCTCGATTTTTCTGGTTGTGTTATTTTCCCCGGTTTTGCGGATGTGCACGTGCATTTCCGTGAGCCGGGCTTTTCTTATAAAGAAACCATTGCTACGGGTTCCCGTGCAGCGGCAAGGGGCGGCTACACCACAGTGTGCACAATGCCTAACTTAAACCCCGTGCCCGACAGCAAAGCACACCTGAGAGAACAGCTGGACATCATAGAAAAAGAC
>CALEIO010000115.1 GCA_937875885.1 uncultured Clostridia bacterium
CAGATTTCAAGACCCATTTCCTCAAGAATATGAGCAACAGAGTCGCCTACAGCGGGAGTAGGAGCAAGTGAAAGGTCAACAATACCAAAGGGCACACAAAGACGCTTGGATGCTTCCTGTGCAACAAGCTGACCCATTCTTGTAATCTTGAATGCGGTCTTCTTTACCATATCTGCAACTGCAGTAAGGTCTTCCTTATTATCAAGCTTTGAAAGTGCAGCTCTTACAACGCCGGGTCCGGATACGCCAACATTGATAACACAGTCTGCTTCACCAACGCCGTGGAATGCACCTGCCATAAAGGGGTTGTCCTCGGGAGCATTGCAGAAGATAACAAGCTTGGATGCACCGGCACAGTTATTGTCCTTTGTAAGTTCTGCAGCCTTAAGCACGATGGGACCCATCATCTTTACAGCATCCATATTGATACCTGCTTTTGTGGAGCCGATGTTTACAGAAGAGCAAACGTGGCTTGTTTCTGCAAGAGCCTGGGGAATGCTCTCGATAAGAGCATAGTCACCTGCGGAGAAACCCTTGTGTACAAGTGCACTGTAGCCGCCGATGAAGTTAACACCCAGAGTTTCTGCTGCGCGGTCAAGTGTGTGTGCAAATTTGATTACGTTCTGATTCTGACAAGCAGCCGCAATCATAGCAATAGGAGTAACTGCAATACGCTTGTTGATGATGGGAATACCGTATTCTCTGGAGATTCCCTCTGCAGTGGGAACAAGGTCAGAAGCGTATCTGCAGATTTTGTCATAGACTTTGTCGCAAGCCTTGTCGATGTCGCTGTCGATACAATCAAGCAGGGAAATGCCCATTGTAACTGTACGCACGTCAAGGTTTTCGTTGTCTATCATATTTATGGTTTCAAGTATGTCTTTTGTCTCAAGCATTGTTTACACCTCAGATTTTGTGCATTGAATTAAAGATATCTTCGTGCATAATGTGGATTTTTGTGCCGATAGTTTCGCCAAGAGCATCGAAGTCTTTTGTGAGCTCCTCAAAGGAAGGTGTTGCACCTTTTTCGAACTCTACAAGCATAATCATTGCAAATAAGTCCTGAAGTACGCTCTGTGTAACCTCAAGGATGTTAAGGTTTCTTTCAGCGCAGGCATTTGCAACCTTTGCCATAATTCCTACATTATCTTTTCCCAGTACTGTAATAACAGCTTTCATATATATTTCTCCCTTCAAAGTCGCAGACAGCAGGGGAGTGACCCTTGCTGTCCAAAAAAATTATTTAATGGTTTTTGCAAGCTCTGTAATGTATTCAGAGAGCTCTTCGCCGATTTCGGGGTGGTTAAGACCAATCTCGATTGCGGCTTTCATAATACCGAATTTGTTACCGATATCATATCTTGTGCCGGAGTATTCAACAGCGGTCATACCGCACTCCTGAGCCAGAACCTTCATAGCGTCGGTAAGCTGGATTTCGTTGTTTGCACCGGGTGCTGTGTGGTCCAGAATATCGTAGATTTCAGGGGGGAGCACACATCTGCCCAGGATTGAATAGTTAGAGAAGATGTCTTCATCTCTTTTGGGTTTTTCAATCATATCTGTGCATTTGAAGATGTTGTCCTTGAGGTTTTCAACCTTAACGCAGGAGTAACTGCTGATTGCCTTTCTGGAAACGGGCTTGATGCCGATAACACCCTTGCCGTATGTACCGTAAGCATCAATAAGCTCCTTTGTAGCGGGAGCATCGCCGCCTACGATTACATCGTCACCGTAAAGTACAGCAAAGGGCTCGTTGCCTGTAAACATACGTGCTTTGCTGATAGCGTGACCCAGACCCTTTGTTTCGATCTGTCTGATGTAGTGGATGTTAGCCAGTTTATCAAGATGAGAGATGCTCTGCAGCAGCTCGTCCTTACCATCTCTTTCAAGGATAGATTCAAGCACGGGAGCTTTGTCGAAGTGGTCTTCAATAAATCCTTTGCCTCGGTTTGTAATGATGAGGATGTCTGTGATACCTGAGTTTACGGCTTCCTCAACAATGTACTGAATAGCAGGCTTGTCTACAATGGGAAGCATTTCCTTGGGCATAACTTTTGTGGCAGGGAGCACTCTTGTGCCCATACCTGCGGCGGGGATAACAGCTTTTGTGATTTTCATAATTTACCTCCGTCAGAAAAAGCTCGGCAGGATAGAAAGTACAATGTAAGAGATAATCAGGCTTGTGGCAAGTGCAGAGTTGACTCCGCCCTTTGTCTGCAGCTGTGTATCTGCTTCCTCTTTGCTTCCTGCGTTGTTTTTTATTTTAGTAATTTGTCTGATGCTGTGTTTGTAGTACCATCTGTTGCCGCATACTGCACAGAGAATTCTGATGAACAGCTGTGCAAAAGCGGAGAAAAAGTAAACACCGGTAACGATTAATTCTTCATTGTCAAGGGTTGAGAGGAATTCGTTCATAACAGCAACTGAATTGCTTGCTGTGTAGATGCTTACGTTTGCGGTAGCTTCTGTGAGCCTTGTAAGCAGGTCGGTGTAGAAGGTACCTATAAATAACTGGGAGATAATCATAAGCGCCATAAATGCCGTGATGATTGTGCCCAGCTTGTACATTTTTCTGTACAGCATCCAGCCACCGTGGAATAAGAATCCCACAAAAGAGAATCTGGAGCGACCAAATGAGTTTATCTGATGGAACAGACGTGTGAAGAAAGGAGTGTTTGTCTTGACAAACTTTGCGGCTTCGCCGATTGTAACTCCGTTGCCTATGTCTGTGTCAGCCTTGAGCCCGCCCATAGGGTCAAAGGTAACTGTGCCGAATGGGGGATTACCTTGGGGAGGG
>CALEIO010000116.1 GCA_937875885.1 uncultured Clostridia bacterium
GGCAGCAAATCACCACAAAAGGTGCTGTAATTTCCGAGTATCCACCGGGCACATCACCGTCAGCAAGGAACTTTCCACAGAGAAACCGAATTATTTCCGGAATTTCTGAAGGACTTGTGGTTGTTGAAGCACCAAAAGTCAGCGGCTCTATGATAACCGTCAATCTTGCGCTTTCCCAGGGAAAGGATATTTTCTCTGTGATGGGTAATGTTGACTCCCCGTATTCAGAAGGCACCAATCTGCTCATAAAAGACGGAGCAGTGCCTGTTATGTCTTTCAAAGACATCCTTGAGTTTTATAAAGGTGTCGAGACAAAAGAAAAAGAAAAGCTTACTTTCTCTGATGAAATAATCAGCACTGTCCCCAGTAAGCTTAACTATTCTTCTGTGAATTCATCAAACATCCCGGTACCCGTACACAAAACATCAGACAGCCTTTCTGACGACGAAAGAAAGGTGTACTACATACTCGGGCTTGATCCTATGCACGTTGACAGTATTGCAGATGCATCAGGAATCCCGGTATATAAAATTCTGAGAATTCTTTCTACCCTTGAGATGAACGATTTGATTATCAACACAGACGGTAGAAATTACGCTATAAAATAATCGGAGGTATATTATGTCAAAACTCGTTATTGTTGAGTCTCCTGCTAAGGCAAAGACCATCAAGAAATATCTTGGTAAGGACTATGAAGTTGTGGCATCCATGGGTCATGTTCGCGATTTACCCCAGGCAAGACTCAGCGTAGATATCAACAACAACTTCAATCCAAGATACGAAATCATCAAAGGTAAGGAGAAACTCGTTGATGAGCTGATTGATCAGGCAAGAAACTCAGAAGCTGTGTATCTCGCAACTGACCCTGACCGCGAAGGTGAAGCTATTTCCTGGCACTTGGCATATATCCTCAACCTTAATCTTAACGATGCAAACAGAGTTGAGTTCAACGAAATCACAAAGTACGGTGTTGAAAACGGTATGAGCGCTCCCAGAGCAATCAACCTTGACCTTGTTAATGCGCAGCAGGCTCGCCGTATCCTCGACAGACTTGTAGGTTACAAGCTCAGCCCCTTTGTATCACAGAAAATCCGCAGAGGACTTTCTGCAGGACGCGTTCAGTCCGTTGCAGTTCGCATTATTGTTGACAGAGAAAACGAAATAAGAGAATTCAATCCCGTAGAGTACTGGAGCATTGACGCTAAATTCTCTCCCAAGGGAAGCCGCAAGGTGTTCTCTGCATTCCTTTACGGCAATGCAGACGGTAAGATTGAACTTTCCTGCAAAGAAGATGCAGATAAGATTCTTGCAGACCTTGAGGGTGCTGAATACACAGTATCCAAAGTAAAGACAGGTACAAGAAAAAAATCTCCTGCACCTCCTTTCATTACATCAACACTCCAGCAGGAAGCATCAAGAAAACTCGGTTTCCAGTCAAGACGTACCATGCGTGTTGCGCAGGAACTTTACGAAGGTATCGATATTGATGAGATCGGTCCCACCGGTCTTATCACATATATGAGAACAGACTCACTCCGTATCTCTGCAGATGCAATGAACGAGGCTGCATCATATATCAAATCTACATTCGGCGATGCATATCTTCCCGCAAAGCCCAGATTCTTCAAGTCCCGTTCCAACGCACAGGACGGTCACGAAGCAATCAGACCCACATCAGTAATGCTTACACCTGACAGAGTAAAGGCTAACCTTACTACTGATCAGTATAAACTCTACAAGCTCATCTGGGAACGCTTCACAGCATCACAGATGGCAGACTGCATCCAGAAGACAACACAGATCGACATTGAAGCCAACGGATATATCTTCAAAGCCAACGGCTATCGTGTTGATTTTGACGGCTTCACACAGCTCTATGTTGAGTCAAAGGATGAGGAAGAGGCAAAGGAGAGTGCACTCCCCGCAGTTGAGAAGGATATGGTTCTCAAGCTCAAAGAACTCCTTGGCAATCAGCACTTCACACAGCCTCCCTCAAGATTCACAGAAGCTTCCCTTATCAAAGCACTCGAAGAATTCGGCATTGGCAGACCTTCTACATACGCTGCTACAATCTCAACAATTGTTAACCGTGAGTATGTAAAGCGTGTAGGAAAGCTTCTCCATCCTTCCGAGCTTGGCGAAGCAATGGCTCAGCTTATGAAAGAGCGTTTCCCAAAAATCGTAAATGTTAAATTCACCGCACAGATGGAGCAGGACCTTGACACAGTAGAAAGCGGCAACGTTGAGTGGAAAGACCTCCTTAATCAGTTCTATGGTGATTTTGAAAAGACACTTAAAAAGGCAAAAGCAGATATGGAAGGCGTAAAGATTCACCTCAAAGAAGACGAAACCGACATTATCTGCGAAAAATGCGGTCAGAAGATGGTTATCAAAGTGGGCAGATTCGGCAAATTCATTGCTTGTCCCGGTTATCCTGATTGCAAGAACGTAAAGCGCTATGTAGAAAACGTAGGCGTTAAGTGTCCCGATTGCGGCAGCGATGTAATTATCCGTCGTACCAAGGGCGGCAAAACATTCTATGGCTGTGCATCTTATCCCAAGTGTAACTTTATGTCCTGGAATGAGCCCACAAATGAAAAGTGTCCTCAGTGTGGACAGATTCTCTTCAAGAAAAAAGGTAAGAAACCCACTCTCTACTGCGCAAAAGAGGGTTGCGGCTACGAGAAAAAGTAATGAATAATAACTATATAAACGTTGTGGGTGCAGGTCTGGCAGGATGCGAAGCAGCTTATCAGATTGCAAAACGCGGCATTAAAGTCCATTTGTACGAGATGAAACCTGTCAAAAAATCCCCTGCACATCACAGTGACAACTTTGCAGAGCTTGTATGCTCTAACTCATTAAAAGCACAGCGAGTTTCATCTGCAGCAGGCCTTCTTAAGGAAGAAATGCGAATGCTTGATTCTCTCCTGCTCAAATGTGCTGATAAATGTATGGTACCCGCAGGCGGTGCATTAGCAGTAGACAGAGATATATTCTCTGATTTAGTAACAGATGCAATCAGATCAAACGATATGATTGAGGTTATCAATGAAGAACTCACATCAATTCCCGATGATGCTATCACCATTATTGCTACAGGTCCGCTCACATCCGAGGGCTTGTGCAAGGAGGTAATGAACCTATTCGGCGATTCACTTTCTTTCTTTGATGCTGCAGCACCCATTGTAACAGCAGAAAGTATAGATAAAGAAACCTCATTCTTCCAGTCAAGATACGACAAGGGTGACGGAGACGATTACATCAACTGTCCTCTTAACAAAGAAGAATACGAGATTTTCTATAACGCTCTTATAAGTGCAGAAAGAGCACCCCTGCACGATTTCGATGTAGCAGACCCAAAAGTTTATGAGGGGTGTATGCCTATCGAGGTTATGGCGCAAAGGGGAGAAGATACCATAAGATTCGGTCCTATGAAACCTGTAGGATTACGAGATCCCAGAACAGGCCATAGACCCTGGGCTTGCTTACAGCTCAGACGAGAAAACGCACAAGGAACAATGTATAATCTTGTAGGATTCCAGACAAACCTCAAATTTCACGAACAGAAACGTGTGTTTGGCCTGATTCCCGCACTTAAAAATGCTGAATTTGTGAGATACGGCGTAATGCATCGTAACACATTCATAGACAGCCCCAGAGTGCTCAATTCCGATTATTCTGCCAAGTGCAACCCTGCACTTTTCTTTGCAGGTCAGTTCACAGGTGTTGAGGGATATATGGAATCTGCCTCTTCAGGACTTATGGCAGGTATAAACGCTGCCTATAAGTTTATGGACAAAGAAACCATTACCCTGCCTACAGAAACAATGATTGGTTCTTTAGCAAGATACATCACAGATCCAACTGTTGTAAAATTCCAGCCTATGGGTGCAAGTTTCGGCTTGCTGCCCGAGCTTGAAAATCGTCCCAGAGATAAAAAATTACGTGGTGAAAAGTATGCAGAACGTTCTGTAGAAGTACTTTCTCACTTTATATCAGAAAGGATAGTGTAAATATGAGAATTATAGTTGATGCTTTCGGCGGAGATAACGCTCCTGTTGAAATAATCAAAGGAAGCGCTGCTGCCATAAAAGAATACAATATCGACATCACTCTTGTGGGTAATGAGGATATCATCAAAAAAGTTTGCGAAGATGAAGGTATCGACTATAATCAGTTTACAGTTGTCCACAGCACATCTGTCATCGATATGAACGAAGCTGGCACTGATATTGTAAAAGCAAGATCAGACAGCTCTATGGCTATCGGTTTCAAACTTCTTGCAAACGGAGAAGGTGAAGGCTTTGTAACAGCAGGTAACAGCGGCGCTGTTTGCGTTGGTGCAACATTGCTCATCAAAAGAATCAAGGGTATCTCAAGACCCGGATTCGCTCCTGTAATTCCCGGAATGAACGGACACTTTATGCTTATGGACAGCGGTGCTAATGTTCAGTGCAGACCCGAAATGCTCAGACAGTTCGGTCTTATGGGATCTGTTTATATGGAAAAGGTGCTTGGTGTAAAGAACCCCCGTGTTGGTCTTGCAAATGTAGGTGTTGAAGAACACAAGGGTACAGAAATGCACCAGGAAGCATACAAACTCTTAAGTAATGCTCCCATAAACTTCATCGGTAACGTTGAAGGCAGAGATATTCCCGATAATGCTTGTGATGTACTTGTATGTGACGGATTCACAGGAAATCTCATTCTTAAAACCTATGAGGGTGTAGCACTCTCATTCCTCAAAAAAATCAAGGGTGTCTTCCTCAAGAATCTTAAAAATAAGTTAGCAACGCTGGTAATGAAGAAAGATATCAGCAATATGAAAGACCAGTTTGATTACAACAAATACGGTGGTGCACCTATCCTGGGTGTTAAAAAGCCTGTATTCAAAGCACACGGTAATGCAAAAGCCGAAACTTTCAAGAATGCTATCAGACTTACCATACAGTACATTGAGCGCGACGTTATCGGTGAAATCAGCAGCGCATTAGCTACTATCAAAGCAGAGGAAACAGAAAATGACTGATCTTGAACGTAAAATAGGATATGAATTCAAAGATACCAATCTTCTCTCAACAGCACTCACACATTCCTCATATTCAAACGAGGTAGGAAAGAACGTTGTTTGCAACGAAAGATTGGAATTCCTTGGTGATTCTGTTCTTTCTTTAATTGTTACCAATTATATATTTCTTAACTTTTCAAAGTTTCCCGAAGGAGACCTGACACAGCTCAGAGCTTCGTTAGTTTGTGAAAAATCCCTCTATAAATTTGCAAAAGAAATCAATCTGGGTACAGCAATAAAACTCAGCCGTGGCGAGCGTCACGGTGGCGGTGCAGAAAGACCTTCTATTCTTTCTGATGCTTTTGAGGCTCTCATTGCAGCAATTTTCCTTGATGGAGGCTACGATGAAGCAAAACGCTTTGTTATGGCTTTCATTGAACCTGAAATCAAGAATATCAAGAAAAAGCCCACTAAAGATTTCAAGACAACTTTACAGGAGATTGTTCAGAAAAATCCCGGCGAAAAACTTGAATACAGAATGGTAAGCGAAAGCGGACCCGACCACGATAAGCACTTTGTTGCAGAAGTTCTGCTCAACTCAAACTCCATCGGTAAAGGTGGCGGCAGAAGCAAAAAAGAAGCAGAGCAGCAGGCAGCAAGAGAAGCATTGGAGTTGATGGGCTATTAAACGCTCAAACATTTCAATTTTTGTACCATTTGCAGGGTGTCCCAATCGTTGCAGTTTCTGCGATCAGCACAGTATCACTGGCATAAAAGCCCCCACAACTGCGCAGGATGTAACCATTGCTATAGAAACCGCTCTTGCATCAAACGGAATAGATACACAGAATTCCGAAATAGCTTTTTTCGGCGGCAGCTTCACCGCAATTGACAGAGAATATATGATATCCCTGCTGGAAGCTACCAAACCTTACATCCACCGCTTCAAGGGCATACGCATTTCAACCCGTCCCGATGCTGTCACTTATGATATTTTACAGTTGCTTAAGCAATACAAAGTCACCTCAATTGAGCTCGGTGCACAGTCTATGGATGATGCTGTACTTCTTGCCAATAACAGAGGTCACAACAGTGATTGTGTAAGGGTCGCATCAAAACTCATAAAAGCTGAAGGATTTTCACTTGGACTTCAGATGATGACAGGATTATACACAAGCTCTGATAAATCAGACATTTACACTGCAAATGAATTCATCGCTATAAAACCCGACACAGTGCGCATATATCCCACTGTTATTCTTCAGAACACAAAGCTTGGAGAGCTGTTTCTCAAAGGTATATACAAACCTCAGACTCTTGATTCTGCTGTCAATCTTTGCGCACAACTGATTACAAAATTTGAAGAATCCAACATTAAAGTTATAAGAGTCGGACTCCACAGCAGCGACACTATGGAATCAGAAATCTTGGCAGGTGCATATCATCCTGCATTCAAGGAATTATGCGAAAACAAGATTTTTCTAAATAAAATCACAGATATTTTATCAACAAAAGACTTAAAGACAAACAGCATCAGAATTTTTGTAGCACCCGATGCTGTTTCTAAAGCTACAGGACAAAGAAAGTCAAATCTGACCAAACTCAAAGAGATGAGGTATGAAGCAACTGTTGCAACAGATCCCACGCTCAAAGATCGTCAGATAATAATACAGGAAGGTTAAATCTATGCTTCTAAAATCATTGGAGCTTCAAGGCTTCAAAACGTTTCCGGATAAAACCAAATTAACCTTTAATACAGGAATTACCGCTGTTGTCGGCCCCAACGGTTCAGGCAAGAGTAACATCAGTGATGCAATCCGATGGGTACTTGGTGAACAAGCACCCAAGAGCCTTCGCTGTACACGAATGGAAGATGTAGTTTTCAACGGTACAACAAGCAGAAAACAACAGGGATTTGCAGAAGTTACCCTTACAATCGATAACGCTGACAGAGCACTCCGTTTTGATGGCGATGTAGTTTCCGTAACCCGTCGTTTCTATCGCAGCGGTGAAAGTGAGTATCTTATCAACAAGACACAGGTTCGTCTTAAAGATATCAACGAGCTCTTTATGGATACAGGTCTCGGCAGAGATGGTTATTCTATGATCGGTCAGGGTAAGATTGACAGTATTGTATCTTCAAAAAGTGATGATAGACGTGAAATTTTTGAAGAAGCTGCAGGTATTTCCCGTTACAGATACAGAAAAACCGAAGCAGAAAGAAAACTTGCCCGCACAGAAGATAACCTCATCCGTCTTCGTGATATCGTTACAGAGCTTGAATCACGTATCAAACCTCTTAAGATTCAGTCAGCAAAGGCACAGAGCTTCCTTGAATATTCCCAGGAGAAGCGTGGGCTTGAAATTGCTCTCTGGTTAGATACACTCAACAAATCATCAGGTGAAATCAAAGCTCATGAAGATAAGATTGCAATCTGCGAA
>CALEIO010000117.1 GCA_937875885.1 uncultured Clostridia bacterium
TTTTTTTAGTTATTATTTTATGTTGTTATATGCTTTCTTCTTGTGATATTATAGATAAATCACAATTTTTGGAGTCTGATAAAGCCAATAAAGGTGAAATAAACTCATCTTACGGAAAAAATGATGACAACAATGCAGAAAGTGAGAATAATATTGATGAAATAATTGAATATAAGAATTATATTGATATATTAGAAGATATTGTTACTAGAACATATAATTATATTAATAGACATATGGATAATGAAAAGATTAAAAAGTATTATGCTCATGATTATTTTAGAGCTATGAATACTGAGAAGGGTGTCTTCCCTATTTCTAATAGATATTATGAACCACAAAAAAGAGGATTTGGTTTATGTGATATGGAATTATTATTTAATGGTTATGATTTAAGTAATAGTAAGAAAGTAAGTAAGTCTTTAGAGAATTTCTTAAGAAAGAAAAAGAACTTAGTTATGTTATTAGATGGATATTATGGGGATTTAATTAATAATATGGGTGTTATTATATCTAAATGGGATATGTTAGTTAATGAAGCTAAGGAATTAGATTTAGATATTAATGATGTTAATTTAATTACATTAGAAAATATATTATCTATGGAAAGTTTTAAAGATAATGTATTAGGTAGAATTTTAGATAAAGATGTTATTAAAGTAATATGTGATAATAGTCATTATGAAGAATTAAATTTAAATAAGAGAATTGACATGTTAATTGATTTATATCATGATTCATTTAATAGAGTTACTTCTACTGTACCTTATATTACATATGTAGATAATGAATATACTGTAGAAGTTATGGATGGTTATGATCAAGATACATATAAGTACCCTACTACTTCTAATTATAAGATTGGTAGTATAGGTAATGATTTCTTACATTATGCAATATTAAATAAGAATGGTATTGTTATTAATATTTATAATAATGATGAATTAGTTGCTAAAGTATTAGGTGTAAGAAATGGTAATGCAGTTTATTTAAATGGTATTGAAGGTATTTATGATGAAAAGGGGTGTGTAGAGAGCAATATTTTCCAACAGTCGTGGTTTGTTCCCCACGATCCGCAGGGATTGATCTCTCTGATGGGTTTGATCTCATAGGGAGGTTCGCAGGGATTCATACCTGTTACAAGGTGATACAGAGTTGCGCCAAGGCAATAAATATCGGTTCTTGCATCGGTCTGACCCATTCCGCCGAACTGCTCGGGAGCAGCATAGCCTACTGTACCGAGACATGTGGTATCCGCCAGATTCTTTTCCTTGAATTCTCTTGCAGTACCAAAGTCAATAAGTGTTACGTTGCCGTCAGGCTTCAGCATAACATTGGCAGGCTTCATATCACGGTAGATGATAGCAGGAGTTCTGGAGTGAAGATATCCCAGAACATCACACAACTGCTTTGCCCAGTCAATAACGTGTTCCTGAGGCTGCGCACCAAACTCGTCGAGAGCTTTGTTCAGGGAGTTACCCTGAATGTAGTCCATGATGATAATAAATGAATCATCGGTATCAATAACGTCAATGATGCTGGGCAGATGAGGATGATTGAGTTTCTTAAGAATATCAGTTTCAGCAACAAGTCCCTGCTTAACAACTTCGAAATCCTTGATGCCGTCTTTTCTAACTTCTTTAACTGCCCATTGTTTATTCGCTTTCTCATTCATAGCGAGATAAACAACGCTCATACCGCCTTGACCTACTTTATTAAGTATTTTATATTTTCCGTCTATATAAGATCCAATTTCAAGCACGTTTATCCCCCCTTGATCAGAAAGTTCTTACCAACACAACAGAAATATTATCTCTCTCCTGTCGCATCTTGTTAAGCTCTATTAACTCCACAGTGTGTCTGTTCATAGTTGCATCATCACAGAGCACTGCAGGCTGAAATTTCTCGTAAATCTCCTGAGGAGTAATCTCGTGTCTGAATCCGTCAGAACAAAGCATATAAACAGCGTTCTCACGGGGTGCATCAAAGAACATATCAGGATATACATCATCAGATGCGCCTACACACTGCAGCAGAACGCTTCGTCTGCTGTCTGTCTTCGCCTCTTCCTCTGTCATATTGCCAAGAGCAACCTCACGGGCAACAAAGGTCTGGTCATTTGTGAGCTGTTTGAGTGAATCAGAAATCTCGTAAGCACGTGAGTCGCCCACGTTAAGTATGTAATATCTTGTCTGTGTAATCAGCATAGCAACAACAGTTGTACCCAGTCTGACACCCTGTCGTGCTCCGTAACTCTTAATGGAGTTATTCTGGTCGGTAATAATTTTGTTCCACTGTTCTCTGATAACAGAATCCTCCAGAGGAGCCTCACAAAGTGCAGGCAACTGGTTATAAACCCAATTATCAAACGCTCGGATAACCGACGCGCTGGCTACTTCACCTTTTGCCAGACCACCCATACCGTCGCACAATATTGCAAAGGTCATTTTCCCCTGAGGGGTGTTGATTACCTTAACAGAAAGACTATCTTGATTTGTGGATTTGGTCAGACCAATATCCGTTGTAGCTGATACAATAAAATTCACAGCTCATTACCACCTTTTCAAAATCTCTGCCCTGTCGAAGTCAAGTCAAACATAAACCTTGCAGATTTATGCTTGCAACTCACTCTTTACGACAATGGTCAGAAGCGTTGTATTGTTCGAAAAATCACGTTGTAACAGAGAAAGTCATAAAAGCAGAATAGAAATATGACGCAAAACACGGCAAAACCTGTCTTTTCTATCAGAAATAAAACACATTCCGAAAAAACAGTTAAAGATAATTGCCGAAATCGTAAGCGACATATTTCTTATTCTTATTATATAGACTTAATATCAATAAAGTCTGAATTCAAAATCCTCATTTGCAAGACGAACCTTATCGCCATGATTGAGTTTTGCTTCTGTGTTACTGGGAATCATATTGCCGTTTACATATGTATGGTTAGTAGAGTTTGTGTCTACAGCAAAGTATTCACCATCACGGGTAACAATATTAGCATGGCTACGGCTGATTGCAGTGTTGTCACCGATAAAGTAGTCAACGTAGCTCTTCTCTTTTCCGATTCTGAACACAGGTTTATTCAGATTGATTTTCTCATTATTCTTTGTTCTGATGAGATGAGGAGTCGGAGCAACTGCAGGTGTAGCACCAAGAACAGTTGTCTCACCAATTCCGCCGCCACCAAGAACGGTAGTCTCGCCAAAGTTCATAGGCTGACTCTGGGGCATAACAGGTGCCTGATAAACAGGAGCTGCAGCAGGCTGAGGCTGTACAGGAGCAGCCGGCTGTGCGGGCATAGCGGGTGCTGCATTCACAGGAGTCTTCTGACTGGGCATAGCAAAGCCTGTTTTAGGAGCAGGCTGTGGTACGGGCTGTCCGGGCACAGCAAAACCTGCTTTAGGTCCAACGGGCTGTGCAGGTTGTCCGGGTACTGCGAAACCTGCTTTAGGTGCAGCGGGCTGTGCAGGCCTAGCGGGTGCAGCATTACCAGCCTTTTTAGCTTCCTTCTGGGCTTTGTAGATAGCAGCATTTTCACTGTTATAATGCTGTAACAAATAAAACAGTGACATAGGCTTCTCTGTGCTTACATTCTGCTGGGAAGACTGCACAGGTGCATTCATATTAGGAACGGGCATATTATTAACAGGCTGATTCATTGCCTGATTTGTATATGTTTTTTGAGGTGCCTGAACTCCGTTCATTTCAGGTCTTGGCTGAATGGGCTGAACCTGCTGATTGGGAATTGGTGCTGTCTGAGGTGCAACAGGTGCCTGTACAGCCACAGGAACAGTTTTCTTCACTGCAGCAGGTTGTGCTGATACAACAGCAGGCTGTTGTACAGGAGCTTTTGTCTGGATTCTTGATGCAACATTTGAAGCACCGGGACCTCCCTGACAAGAGATAAGAAGTTCTTTAAACTCTGTCAAAGAGAATACAGGTGTGCTGTTCAGATAATTAAGGATTTTAGCTACATAATCACAGTTTTCTGTCTGATCGAAATGTGCATTAAATATGAATTTCTTGAAAAATTCAAGATAATCCACATTCTCATATGAAGTATCAACCAACGGAACACAAATTAAAATTGTTTCACATGTAGACACATCAGAAAACATATAATTAAGATCAAAAACAATTGAATTTCTGTCGATCATATACTCTTCAGCAGACATCAGTGCATCTACAATTCCATTAAATACACCAAGCAATCTCTTCTTGTTAACTATTCCGGATAAAAAGTTAGCTACGGAAACTTTTGAAGAAATATTATATTTTATATATTTTGTTGTGTCCATCTGAGTAAAGATTGTTGACGCTAAACCAAAAATCTTATTATTGGTAATCATACCTAAACTCAATGAATCAATAACATCATCCGGATTCAATGTGTATACCAAAAATGTATTTGTTCCCTGATTCTCAAAAGTAAAATTCATCATCTTATCTCCTATACAAAAATTATATGTCCCACATCGTCACTACAATGCGCTGCTCTCTGTCAAAAGCAGCCAGGCCTTGAAAATTGAACACAAATTCCTGCTTATACTTGACAGAAATTATCAACTTGTTTCCTTCCAGTTTAGTCCCACTGAAATCCAAGCCTTCATATCCACCTTGAATGCCAATAACATCGAAGACATCTTTAGCTCGATTCTTAACATTGGCTGCATCATCACCGCCAACCAGATAGCCAATAAATCTTTTCTTTACCGTTTCCTGAACAACAGTAGCATCTTTTTGATACCACTTATCACCTGAAGAAAAATATTCATTTTGTTCCGTAAACAAATTAGCATACAACGCATTGACAACATCTTGTGTTTTCTTCGCATTTTTCAGTTCAGTACTGAGTCTCTCATTAGCGAACGGGTCTAATGATAAACTTTCAGCACTTTGGATCAAACTATGTGAAATCAACAAATGACCAGAAAAAAACACCATGAAACCATAAATAAATATTAGCAACAAACAAAAGATTTGCGAAGCCTATCCCTCTTTTTTGCTTCAGCAAAAAGGAGGGGGGACCACCGAAGGTGGTGGGTGGTACAAAAAGGAGTGTCTTTA
>CALEIO010000118.1 GCA_937875885.1 uncultured Clostridia bacterium
TGGATTTGCCTGCGCCGTTGGAGCCCAGGAGACCGTACTGGGGGTTGAAGCCTGAACCGTTGATGCTCTCTGTGAGAATTTCATCCATACGGTAAACCTTGTCTGCACCTGCAGCCTTTAAGAGACGCTGTGTGCGGTAACGTGTGTGGATGTCGCAGTTGAGAACGTTCTTTGTATATTTGAGAATGTATCTGGGGTCGTTGGAGAAGATAATCTCAATGTTGTCGCCCAGACTCTTGTAGTACTCGATGTAGTCAACACCTGTGAAAGTGTGCTTTGTTTCGTAGCCGAATACGTTTCTGAATTCTTCTTCGTTGAAGCTGTCTGAGTAGGGGTTAACGCCCTTCTCGTCGATCATATCGTAAGTAATGAAAGAGTTGCCAACTTCGTCGCTGGGGTAAGAAAGCTGAACATAGAGCTTTTTGCAGCCCATTGCGATGGAGCGCAGGAGAATTGCAAAGCGGTTACGGCTGAGAATGGGGAAAACAATACCCAGATCTTCGCCGCCGAATTTGTTGCGGATGTCAGTTGCAATCTGCTCGGTGGTAGCGTAGTTGCCCTGTGTACGTGCAACAACAGCTTCTGTAACACCGATTATATCTTTGTCGTGAAGCTCAAAGCCTTCGCCCTTGGAAGCGTCAGTAACACTCTTTACGATAGATGCTACCAGATCGTCACCTTCCTTGAAGATAGGGCAGATGATGCCTCTGGAAGTAACTCCTGTGTAATTCATAGTATCAACCTTTCACAAAATAGATTTGTTTTTGCGAACAATTTATTTTACACCCACGGGCGGAATATGTCAATAAATATAAGAATATTTTTGCGGTTTTCACAAAAAAAACCCTCCTGAGCATATTTTCTGCAGGAGGGTTGGATTTATTCACAATATTGTCTGATGTTCAGCATCAGAATTTGTCAAGAGCAAGGTTTTCTTCGTTATTTGCGCGGAGTCTTGTTGCTTCGTTAAGACCCATAAAAGCTATAAGCCAGGGAGTGTTGACAGGGTTTGCGATGTTTACAATATCCTGTGTTGCATAAGCGATGATAACTCCTGCGCAAACAAAGGCAAGGGGGCTTGCTTTGGAGCGCTTTACAGCATTCACAACAGATGAAACAATAAGTGTAATGTATGCTGCTGTGCCCAGAATACCGTGGGTTACAAGGTAGTTTACGTAAACGTTATGGGCAGAGTTTGTGGATGTTTCGTAGAATTTGGTGTACATCTCGGAGAAGTAGTCTGTAAAGCGGAAGTAGAAGGTTTCGGGACCTGTGCCGAAGAGCTTCTCAAAGAAGGTCATATCCCCGAATACCTCAAAGGATTTAATCCAGAAATAGCCTCGGTGAGTACCCCACTTTTCGTTGAAGCGGAAGAATCTCATTGTGCCCTTGAGACGTGTTGTGGTGTTGATGAATGTGTAGTAGATGAAAAGACCTGCAAACACAGCAACTGCAAGGATTGTAAGTCCCAGGAAGATGTAGGAAATATAAGCGGGAAGCTCAAAATCCGGATTCTTTTTGCCGAGCACTGTGAGGGCGGCAAATGCACCAAAAGCCACAACTGCAATAACATAAACCAGATTGCTGTTTACAAAGAAATCAGAGAAGCTGGTGTAGCCCTTTGAGCCATTGTCAGAGATAAGCTCTGCAATCCACAGAATCTTTGCGGAAAGCATCATAATGCCAAGGCAAAGGCAGAAGCGTGTGAGTTTTTTGAGCTCTCTTGCAGAGAGAATAAGAAGCAGTGCCAGGGCTGCAAACACACCCAGGAAGCCACCGTCGGAGGTAGCAACCAGCAGACCCATAAACTGGATAGAAGTGTTTATATAAGCGATGATGCGGATAATCTTATCTTTTGAGCACACAGCCATTCCTACAGAGAAGGGAAGTGCAACGCAGATGAGAGCAGAAAGGTAGTTCTTGTTACCGATTGTGGATGTAAAGTTCTGCTGAACATTGGAGTTGCTCTGGTAATGTGAGAAAATACCCAGAATGTCGATGTAGTAATAATTGAGTACAGCAATGAAGCTTACGATGGTGATTCCCATAAAAATTCCCTAGAAAACGAATTTCTTATTGTAGAAGAAGCGGGAGATTACACCATAGCACACAAACATCAGCAGTATCATCAGCAGACCCATATTTCTGCCGTTGCTCTCTGTGCCCGAAAGTCCCATAAAGCAATGGGCAATGTTTCCGCTTGTGAAGGTTGAGATTACGGAAATTGCCACGAAGGCGGCAAAGGCATAGTCTGTAATGTTGAATGTGAGTGGGTCTTGATAGGTGTTGAGCTTAAGGTTGTGTGGGTTATTTCTGCCCAGGTAATTTGCAAGTGCAACTGCACCCACTGCAACTCCCACCACAGCTGTAAGCACCACAAAGAGCCAGAATTTGTCACGTCTGGCAGCGGTGTAGTAGTTGGATAGGAAGAGGGGGAAAAGTGTGAAGAGCAGAAGAACATACAAATCTGCAAGAGCGTGGTTTACGGTGAACCTCAGCTTCGGAGCAGTGTTCTTCGGGGCTTTTTTTGTAGCCATCTTAAAACCTCTTTTCTGTTTGAATGTTATAGAAATTTTACGTTTGATTTTATCAAATGCAAACACATTTTATAATACCATATCCAAAGGGACAAGTCCAGTATTACTTGAATAAATTTGCAGCCATTGCCGCTTGAAAAAGAGAAAACCCCGAACTTTTACATTCGGGATTCTCTGCGGGGTATGAAAATAAATATGAGGTTTTTAATTTTCTTTTTCCTCTTTTGCAGGGTGACAGGTGTCTTTCATTGCACAGGCGGAGCATCCGCAACCGCAGGAGCAGGAGTTTTTGCCCTGCTTTTTGTTGTTGATAAGGTGGATGATGATGGAAACAACCACTGCGGCAAGTACCGCACAAACAGCAATTGTTCCAAGATTTGTGCTGAGCCAGTTAAGCATATTTATTTCTCCTTTTTAATCAGAGTTTCTTTGTAAGTTTGGTGGATTCCTTGTAAGGGCGCAGCAGCATATATCCCATAAACACAAGGACAATGCCTGCCACAGCGGTGCCTATGATGTTGCCGCCACCTGTTGCCCAGGAGCCGAACTGGTAAATTATAAGTGAAACTGCATAGGCAAAAGCTGTCATATAGCCGATTGCAAAGAATGTCCAGATACCTGAATTCATCTCTCGCTTAATGGCGCCCATTGCTGCAAAGCAGGGTGCACAAAGGAGATTGAATGCCATAAAGCTGTATGCTACCACAGCACTTGAGCCGAAGTGAGCAGAAACAGCAGAGTAGATTGCAGAGGAATCTTCGCCTGCACCAAGCAGCACGCCAAAGGTGGAAACAATGCCTTCCTTTGCCATAAGTCCTGTGATTGTAGCCACAGCAGACTGCCAGTTGCCAAAGCCCAGAGGTGCAAAGATGAATGCAATCAGGTTGCCCACAAAGGCAAGGAGGGAGTTGTCGTTATCCTCAACCATACAGAAAGCGCCGCCCTCAAAGCCGAAGCCCTGTAAAAACCACAGAAGCATTGTGGAGAGGAGAATTACTGTGCCTGCCTTCTTTACGAAAGACCAGCCACGCTCCCAGGTAGCTCTGAAGATATTGATGGGCACAGGTGCGTGGTAAGAGGGGAGCTCCATTACAAAGGGAGCGGGGTCACCTGCAAAGATTTTTGTTTTCTTCAGCATTATTCCCGAAATGATGACGGAAGCAATGCCCATAAAGTATGCAGAAACCGCCACAAGTCCGCTGCCGCCGAAGATTGCACCTGCAAAAAGTCCGATAATGGGCATTTTTGCACCGCAAGAGAAGAACGGGATAACGCGCACCGTTACCTGTCTTTCCCTCTCATCCGCCATCGTACGGGTGTTAATCATCGCAGGCACCGAACAGCCAAAACCCATAATCATAGGCATAAACGCTCTACCCGAAACACCGAAACGGCGGAAAACTCTATCCAGCATGAACGCAACACGCGCCATATAACCGCTGTCTTCCAAAATCGAGAAGAAAAGGAACAATACCAAAATTTGAGGAAGGAAGGAAAGCACCGATGCGATCCCCCCCCACACGCCGTCTATCAGCAAACTAACGATAACGGGGTTTGCGCCCAACCCTTCAAAACCGAGGGTCAACCATTCCCCGATAGAGCTTGTCAATAGCTCCATTCCGTTAAACAAAATCACCCCGGGC
>CALEIO010000119.1 GCA_937875885.1 uncultured Clostridia bacterium
CAACAGGGGATATTTTCTTTGCAGATTCCGACAGCAGAAACATCACAGCTCACACCACTACAGGTGACATCACAGGCACAATTCTCACAAATAAAATCTTTGTGGCAAGTACAAACACAGGTGATGTATCCGTTCCCCAAACACAGGGTTCAGGTATCTTTGAAGCTTCTGCTTCCACAGGTGATATCATCATAAACTATTCAGAATCAAACTGACCTACAAAAAACAAACAGACCGTGCAGAAACAAAATCTGCACGGTCATTTTTATTTACACAAGGGTTCTGCCCTTTTTAAGCCAATATACAACAAACATTGTGAACAACAAAAGGTTATGCAGAATCATACATCCCCAGGCTGACACAAGTCCCATGCCAAGAATCTGGGTGCAGATAAATGTACCCACAATGCGGATGCCCCACATACCTATAATATTAATCACAAAAGGCATTACTGTTTTGCCAACCCCCTGAAGCATTCCTTCCACTGCAATGGAAACACCATAGAAAGGCTCGGAAACCGCAACCATTCGCAGCACCACGCTACCCAGCAGAATCACCTGCGCATCTTTGGTGAATAGGCTCATCATCCAAGGAGCAAAGATAAACAGCAGCCCTCCTGTTATAATCATCAGAACAACCTCGATGAGTATAATCATTCTGGTAAGGCTGAACATTTTCTTTCTGTCTTTTGCGCCCAGGGCATTTCCCGCCATAGTAGCCGCCGCTGCCTGCATTCCGTACCCGGGAATATAGAACGCCGACTCCACAGTATTTGCAATGGTGTGTGCCGCTGTAGATATTTCTCCCAGAGAATTAATCATAGAAGCAAAAGCAACGTATCCAAAAGAGGTTGCAAACCTCTGGAGCATATTGGGAACCGCAACCTTAAGGCAAGGTGAGAGAATCTCTCTGTCGGGTCTGATACTGCATCCCTTGGGAGATACCAGAGAATTGCGGAAAAGCGCCACAGTTATCAGCACACCACCCACAACAAAGGAAAGTGCACTTGCAAGGGCGGCACCCTCAACTCCGAATCCTGCACCAATCATAGTGAATTCAAAGGAGAGTAAGCGGACAACTCGTGTGGGATAAATCAAAAAGAAATTAAGCGCCACGTTGACAATATTAACAACTACACCTACAAGCATAGGAGTTTTTGTGTCCCCCGCCGCTCTCAACACGGTGCTGAAAATAATAATTGCCGCTCTGAAGAGCATAGGTGAGTAAAGTATAAAGAAATACCTTGCCGCCATTGTGCGGATATCCTCGTCTACTTTCATCCATACGGGAACGTATGAGCTCAATGCCAATGTAACAACTGTAAAGAATACGCCCGATATAAGCACAGCAAGCACCGATTGGGCTGCTGCCTTTTTGGCTGCAGTTTTCTCCCCTGCACCCAGGGACCTGGCTATAAAAGAAAGAAAGCCGATACCAAGTGCTGATATAGTGGAGTTAACTAACCAATTCACCGTTGTGGTAGAGCCTACCGCTGCAGTTTCTCCCGTGCCAAGAGCACCAACCATTGCTGTGTCTATATACTGCACAGCCGTCTGCAGAAGCTCCTGCAGCATAGTGGGCCAGGCAAGGGCAAAAATAGCGGCAATCATACCCCATTCAAACCTGATTTTTCTTACCATATAAACCTCAATATGTAAAATGCAAATTAACTTAATACATTTATATTATACTCATAACCCGCTGAAGTTCAAGCAGAATAACACCGATAAAAAAAGTCCCGACTTAAAGTCAGGACTTTTATTTTCATTACATAATTATCAGAACAGTTCCAGAAGCCAGCCTTTGATTGTAAAAGCGTCTGCAAACTGGAAATTGATAATTCCAATAAGGAATATTACCACAATTACTGCAGGGAGTACATAGGTAAAGTAGGGCTTCATCCACTTTTTGAGCTTAATACCCTTTCCTGCATTTACCTCAGCCATCATATTCTCAAAGCCCCATCCCTTTCTGCTTACACAGAAAAGAACATAGCACAGAGAACCTAAAGGCAGGAAGCAGTTGGAAACAAGGAAATCCTCAAGACTCATAACACTTGACTGAGAGTCAAAGGGTGTGAATCCTGACCAGAGGTTAAATCCTAATGCACAGGGCACTGACAGCAGCAGCACCGAAATACAGCACACAACACAAGCCTTGATTCTGCTCCAGTTGAAGAGTTCTCTTACACATGCAAGAATATTCTGGAACACAGCAATGATTGTGGACATAGCAGCAAAGAACATAAAGAGGAAGAAAAGTGTTCCCCACCATCTGCCGCCTGCCATATTGTTGAACACCTTTGCCATTGCCTCAAACAGAAGTCTGGGACCTGCCTCGGTCTTGACATCAAAAGTAAAGCAAGCAGGGAAAATAATAAGTCCTGCCACAATAGCAACAAATGTATCCAGCACAAGGATGTTCACAGATTCGCCCAGCAAAGAGCGTTCTTTGCCGATATAGCTGCCGAAAATAGCCATTGAGCCTACACCAAGGCTCAATGTAAAGAAGGCCTGATTCATTGCACCTACAATCATACTGCCGTTAACCTTGCTCAGGTCAGGCTTAAGATAAAAGCTGAGACCCGCTTTAGCTCCGGGGAGAGTAAAGCTGTTTATAGCAAGTACAATCATAAGTCCAAGCAGAGCAATCATCATAATCTTGGTAACTCTTTCAACACCACCCTGAAGACCAAATGAAAGAATAAGGAAACCAAGCACAACTACAAGAGCCATATATCCTACGTTAGTAGTAGGAGAAGCGAGCATTGTGTCAAAAAGTTTTGAAGATGTAATGTCTGTGATTCCGGTCATTCTTCCGCTGAGGAAAGACACAAAGTAGTACAGAATCCAACCTGTAACACAGGAGTAAAACATTACAATCATAAGGTTACCAATGAGAGTTGAGTAACCGTGAATATGCCATTTCTGACCGGGCTTTTCAAGCTTCTGATAAAGTCGTACGGGGCTTGCCTGAGAAGCTCTGCCAAGAGCAAACTCCATTGTCATTACGGGCAGACCCAGAAGCACCAGAAACAATAAATAAAACAGAACAAAAGCACCACCGCCGTAAGTGCCAGCCATCCAGGGAAATTTCCATACATTACCCACGCCAATGGCACAACCGGCACTCAGCAGAATAAAGCCAAGTCTGCTGCCTAATCTTTCTCTTTCCATAATAATCACCTGATTTCAAAACATAGGATGATTGTATCAAATTTGGCTCCGATAGTCAATGAAAACTAATGGAAGCATCAGACATATTTTGATATTTTCAGGATTTTATATACTTAAAAAGCAACACTGCTTTTATCACCAAAAGCAGAAACGCAAGAATTACGGCGTAAACCTCTCTTGCAAGAGCAAGAAGTAAAACCAAAGCAACGCTGAACACAACAGACATCGCAGACACAGACTTTCTGAACTTTGTGTATTTCTCATCTCTTGTGAGCACCTTTACAATTCCCAACACAATCAGCAGAGAATAAACAATCCAATACACCACAATCTTTACAAAGGACACTTGTGTATAGTCAAGTAAGCTGACAGAGTACACATATCCTTCTATCATTCTCGGGTACAAAGGAAGAATGACAAGCAAAAACGAAAGGATATCCACCAGACCAAACAACAGGTCACACATATTACGCATATTCGCCTTGTTCTCTTTCTCTGCTATAGAAAGAAGCTTATCTCCCGAAAGAAGATCATCTATAGAAACAGAAAAGAAAGCAGATATATCCTTCAGAGAATCAATGCTTGGCAAACCTCTGCCCGATTCCCACTTCGACACCGCTGCTCTGGATACATACAAAACCTCCGCAAGTTCTTCCTGGGTCAATCCCCTGCTCTTTCGAAGTTCCTGCAATTTTGTTGTGGTAGTTTTTCTTTCGATTATAGAATTTACAACATCAACAAACTTTTCTTCTGATGCTTCGTGAAGTGTTGGATAAAGTTTTTCAATTTCTTTTGCAGATACATTCTGAAAGATATCTTTAAATGTTCTGCCTGTATGCCATTGATAATAAGCTACAATCCAACCACACCAATATTCAGGAGAACAATCATATTCTGTCTGTACTTCCGGAAGCTCTTGTTCTATACCTGCTTTTACAATGATTTCGTGAACAAGTTCTGTTCCTGATAATCCTGAAATGATTTCAGGTAAGCCGTTGCAAAA
>CALEIO010000120.1 GCA_937875885.1 uncultured Clostridia bacterium
TGTGCTCTCGGGAGCATCTGTTGTTTCGGATGTATCGGACTCTGACGCCGTTGTCTCTGTTGTATCTGTCATCTGGGTGTCAGACTCTGTAGCCGTTGTTTCTTCAGGCTTTGCTGTGGTTGTCTCCACAGGGTCTGTGGCTGCTGTTGTGGGCACAGTCACCTGGGTTGATCCAGAGTCAGCTTCTGTTGTCTGGGTTTCAGTTGTTTCCTCTGTTGCATCCTGGGTGCTTTCTGTTTCAGAACTTGCTTCGGTGGGGTCGGTAAGCTGTGTTGTTGACTGTGTACTCTCGGTTTCTGTACTTTCAGTTGTTGTGCTTTCAGTTGCTGTGCTTTCGTCTTCATCGCTTCCGGGCACATCAAAATCTTCGGATGTATCAGGCTCTGATGCAGTTGTTTCTGTGGCATCTGTCATCTGGGTTTCTGTCACCGCAGCTGTAGTATCTTCTGTTGCTGATGTATCCTGTATATCTGAAGATTCCTGTGTTTCGGAGGTTTCTTCTGTGTCAGATGTTTCCTCGGTATCGGGCTCACCCATACAGAATAACATAGCATTTTCCAGACAATCATTTGAAGCTTCAATCTCAATCTGCTCCCACTGCTTTGTGTTGCCCATATAAATAACGCTATCAAGCGCATCACAACCATCAAAAGCACCTATGCCGATAGCTGTTACGCTGTCGGGAATCACCACACCCGTAAGTGCCGTAAAACCTGCAAAGGTATGGTCTCCGATTTTCTCAACTCCCTGTGGGATATATGTAGTGCCGCAAGCAATAATCAGTGTATTATCCTCTGTAGTGATAATACCATTGCAGTTATTGCGGCTGTCGTAAACTGTATTTTCTTCTGAAACATTCAGAGTTTCCAGAGCTGTACACTTATAAAATGCGCTGGGGTCAATCTTTGTAATTGTCCTGGATACTGTAAACTTACCAAGGGATGAGCAACCATAGAAAACACAATGTGCGAGTTCTGTCACGCTTTCGGGGAAGGTATTAACCTCCTCGTTAACCTCATTGCCGCTACGGACACAGACTGCCTCCAAAGCAGAGCAATTATAGAAAGCTTCGCTGTCAATTTTGCTGATACCCTCGTAAAACTCTGCACGCTTGAGGGATGTACATTCTGCGAATGCACCTGCACCCACAGTGTGCACACTATCGGGAACAATTATGCTCTCAAGAGAGGTACAGCCGTAAAAAGCCACCTCATCAATTTTAGTTACGGTATTGGGAATTTTTATAGATTTGAGTGATGTACAGTTAAGAAAAGCTCCGTAGCCGATAGCCTTTACATCTGCGGGTATTTTGGTAGTCTTGCAACCATAGATAAGCTTATTACCTGAAAGCTCAATGATTCCGTTGCAGGCTTTTCCTGTTGCGGAGTTTATACTGCTGTAAACTCCATTGGTTTTGTCTATGGTTATGCTCTCCAGTGCAGGACAACCGGAGAAAACCTCTTTGCCGATTTTGCTTACACTTGCAGGTATAGAAACGCTCACAAGGGACTCAAAACCGGAAAAAGCATAATCTTTCAGCTCTGTTGTACTTTTGGGAATTACAACGCTTGTTGTCTCCACAGAATCCACATACAGATTCTCTGCATAGTAAAACGGATTTGCCAGCAGACCATCAAAGCTCAAATCGCACCAAGAGGATAAATTCTCAATATACACATTATCAAGGTTTGTGCACTCGTAAAAAGCATATTTGCCGATAGATTTAACCGATGAGGGAATCTCCACACTTGTAGCGGACTTACAACTTTCAAAAGCCTTTGCACCAATCTTTGTAACAGGATAGCCCTCAATTTCTTCAGGTACAGAAAGGGTCTCACAGTTTCCTGTGTATTTTGTTATGGTAACCTCACCGTCATTCACCGAATAGGTAAAGCCCTCATATACATCTGCAACCTCGGCGGCAACACCCATAGCACTCAAAAACATCAAAAGTGCAACCACCAAAGATATTGATTTTATACAAACTCTTCTTAACATAACAGTACCTCAATCCAAAAAGTATATGTCAATAATACTACCTTAACAAGGTTTCGTCAATTACAATATTATACATAAACAAAAGTCTGAAGAAAGTTTTTACTTTAATCAGACTTTTGTTGTTTTACAGTGTGTTTTTCAATCAGATTTCTTCACTTTCAGAAGAACTTGCAAGAATGTTTGAATCTTCTTTGGCAATTCTCTTTTTAACCGCAAAGGCTATACCCTTTTCAAGCAGATTCACCATAAGGATCAGCAGAGATACCATAGCTGTGCCCTCAATAAAGGACTGGGACTCAAGCTGGGGAATAAGCAGAGAAAGGGGCATTGTGCGGAAATTCATAAGGAATGATACCGCAGAAATTGTAATCATAGCATTCACAAAGAAATAACTGTACATCTCTACAATTGTTGCCTTTGTGCCCGGGATATAAACAGAAAAAAGAAGTCGCATTCTGTTGATACCCAGAGTGTCTGCCACATCCTCCAGATTGGGATTGAATTTGGAAAGCGAATTGTATGCAAGCAGGTAGGGAGAAGAGAAAAAGTGTGCAATATTCACCACTACCAGAATAAATATTGTGCCGTAAATGGGGACATTCTTGAAAGTAAGCACATAAGAAAGACCCAACACAATACCGGGCACTGCCAAAGACAGCATACTTATAAAGTGAAGCATTCCGTTGGAAAGTGACTTGTGGCTTCTTGCTGTAACATAAGCAGAAAAATAAGAAAGACAGGTGCCCACAAGGGATGTGAGCAGAGCTATTGCCACAGAATTTACAAAGTACTGTCCTATGCCCGATGTAAGGAGTTTTCTCACCGTTTCAAGACTGAAAGACATATCAACGGGATACTGCTTTACAAAGCTCAACAGCACAAATGCAAAAATTGGCAGACAGAGCAAAAAGATTACCACGCCGAAAACTACGTACACAACAACATCTCTGGACTTGTTTTCCTCGATGAAATATGCCTTGGTAACTGTGCTGCCGGAAGCATTAATTCCGCTGTTTTTAAGGTCCATAATAAAAGCTATCATAGCAGGGAGCAACAGCACTACACCGATAACCGCACCGCCCGAAAAGTTCATCATACCGATAACTTCACGGTACATATATACGGGCAGGGTCATAGCTGTGCCACCTGTCATAAGAGAAACTCCGTAATCTGTGAAAACCATTGTGAAAACCGCAAGTATTGCAGACACAAGGGTACGACGCATAGACGGCAGAGTAATGGATACAAACTGTCTGAATTTAGACATTCCCAGCACTCCTGCTGCTTCGTAAATTGTAAAATCCTCGTACTGGAAAGAATCGTTGAACATCAGAAACGACACAGGGAAAGAATAGAGCACAGAGCCCATAACAATGCCTGTGTAGCCATAAAGACCGATGTTTATTCCCAGAGTGTTTGTGATAATGCCGTTGTCACCAAAAAGGAACACCAGACCCATACCGTGAGAGATACTGGGAATAAGCATAGGCAAAGTAAACAGTACCACAAAAACCGATTTGAATTTTATATTGGAGCGATTGAGCATCCAGGCCAATGCAAAAGAAAGGCAAACCGAAATTGCAGTTGCAATCAGGGTTGTGACAACCGAATTCTTAAGCATGGGCAGAAACTGCGCAGAAGAGAAAACATCGCTTACATTTTTGCCCCTGATATTGCTGAACAAAATGCCGATAGGAAGAACAACACTAATCAGAAGATATGCCATAAGCAGATATTTTGCGCCTGCATAGCACTTGTTCTTATTTATCTTCATATTTACCTCGTCCTGTGTAACCCAGAAGGTCCTGATATTTCTTATCCAGCTGGTCTACAACAAACTCCTTGATGTAATCATTTGCAGGATTCTGATAAATCTCAATAGGTGTTGCAATCTGCTCGATGTTGCCCTCGCTCATAACCATAATGCGGTCGCTCAGAAAGAACGCCTCCTCCTGGTCGTGAGTGATAAACAGCATAGTTGCATTGAACTTTTTCTGCAAAGATTTAAGTTCTGCCTTCATAATTTCTCTGTTGGTAACATCAAGGGCAGAAATAGGCTCGTCAAGCAGAATAACATCGGGATTCATAGCAAGGGTACGGGCAATGGCAACTCGCTGCTGCTGTCCTCCCGAAAGTTGATGGGGACGCTTGTGCATCTGGTCTGCAAGACCTACCTGCTCAATTGTTCTCATTGCAATCTCTTTTGCCTGCTTCTTTGTTTCCTTGCGCAGGGTAAGAGCATACTGAACATTCTGCAAAACAGTCATATTGGGAAACAGCGCATAATTCTGAAAAACAATGCCCATTCCCCTGTCAAAACTTGCAAGAGCAGAAATATCCTGTCCACCCTTGATAATCTGACCTGAGTCTGCCTTATCCAGACCGATGAGAATTCGCAGAAGAGTGGTTTTTCCGCAGCCTGAAGGTCCTAAAATGGAAAGAAATTCACCCTCCATAAGGTCAAAGCTTATATTATTGAGTACAGTTTTATCTGCAAATTTCTTTGTCAGATTTTTAACTGAAAGTTTAGTGTTTAATACTTCCATAAAGACAGAAGCCTCTCTTTCGCTGCATAGTCCTGAATTCCATCCATATCCGCATAGGGAATGTCCTGGGGATAATTTTCTATGTAATTTTTCTGACCTTCGTAAATTGTTTCGGGACAGAAATACTCTTTGTCATACACAAGGAATTCGTTGATGATAAAGTCAAACACCTCATCAACGCCTTTTTTATTCTCGTGACCCTTTACCACGGCTGTGCCTGTGAGCGAGAAGGGTGAGCCCTCCTGGGGGAAGATAATCTCAAAAGGCTGGCCGTCGTTGATTTCGCTGATACCCTGGAACGTAAGGGCAAGACCCACAGCAATTTCACCCTGCTTCAGAAGCTTGATGGGACCCGAGCCGGATTCTGTAAACTGCTTGAGATTGGGATAAAGCTTGTCAACGTACTCCAGAGTTTTCTCGTCACCCCAGTTGTTGACCCAGTTTTTATAGAAAAAGTAGCCTGTACCCGATGATTTGGGGTCGGGCATTGCTACAAGACCCTTGTACTCGGGCTTGAGCAGGTCGTCCCAGCCCTTGGGCGCTTCCAGGCCCAGGCGCTCGAGCTCTTCGGTGTTGACCATGAAGCCCAGGATGCCCTTGTAGATGCCGTACCAGTAGCCGTCAGCGTCGCGATACATATCGCCCGCCAGATCCGCAGCGTTCTTGGCTTCATAGGCCATCAGCAGGCCAGCCTTGGCGCTCTCGTTGTACGGGTCGGTCGTGCCGCCGAACCAGACGTCGCCGGACGGGTTGCCCGCTTCTTCGTTGATCTTCGCCTGCACCTCACCGGTGGACAGACGCTGATAGTAAACCTTGATGCCGTAGAGCTCTTCAAAGTGCTTGGCGGCAGCAGCCAGGTAGGGCTCCTCGCAGGAACCGTACACGATCAGCTCGCCCTCTTCCTGAGCAGCGGCGATCAGGGCCGGATCGATTTCGGCCATCGCGCACGCGCAGGTGAGCACGAGCAGCATGGCGAGAAGGAGCGCAAACAGTTTCTTCATAAGTCAGTTCTCCCTTTCATTTTTTGGACAGAAATTATCGCACAATCTCTGCCTGTTTCTGTTTCCATTAT
>CALEIO010000121.1 GCA_937875885.1 uncultured Clostridia bacterium
GCTGTCGTGCTGACCGTGGATATTGATGAGATAACCACCGATATCACGAAGAACAGATACAGGGGCAGGTCTGCCGTTTACTCTGCAATTATTCTTGCCTGCAAGGGTAAACTCCCTCTCAACAATAAGCTGACCATCCTCAAGAGAATAGCCCAGGTCTGAAAGCACCGCAGTTGCAGCTTTACCTACATCAGTGAAAGTTGCACTCACAAATGCGGACTGCGCACCTGTGCGGACAAGCTCACGGGAGGTACGTCTGCCAAGGACAGCAGAGATTGCATCGATAACAATACTTTTACCTGCACCGGTTTCACCTGTGAGTACATTGAGACCTTTTTTGAATTCAATATTCGTTTTTTCAATTACTGCGATATTCTCTATGTAAAGATTAGTTAGCATACTACTTCCGACATTTCTTTAAGTTATTTTTCAGACAATATAATCCTTGAGAGTTACTCTCAAGTTGACTGCAGAATCGTTATCTGTGCAGGCAATGAAGATAGTATCGTCACCTGCAAGCGAGCCAACAACCTGAGGAAGATTCATAGAATCAATAGCTGCACAAGCAGCAGAAGCCATACCGCTGAAAGTTTTTACTACAACGATATTCTGTGCAAGTTCAACACTTACCACAGAGCCCGAAAGGATTCCTGAAAACCCGTTCTTTACATCAGGCTGGATTCCAGTGGGTGCGGAATATCTGTATTTTCCGTCAATAGCATGGGATTTCTGCAGACGGAGAGTCTTGATATCTCTGGAAACTGTGGACTGGGTTACGCTATAGCCCTCTTCCTCCAGTTTCTGCATAAGCTCTTCCTGGGTTGTGATGGGATATAACTTTATAAGTTCAAGTATTTTTGCGTGTCTGTTTAATTTCATTATCTTCACCTACTATTATAAATCAGGTTGTTCCTAATTTCTCGCCTGCAACTTTATAGAAGTTTTTTGGCTTTATTACATTCATAAGGAGCTTGTGCTCGGATTTTCTCACACGTACTGTGTCGCTACCGTCAAGCTTGACTGACACCTGTCCGTCTACTGTAAGGTAAGATGAATCGGGACTGTTACACATTACTGAAAGCACGGTATCGTCTGCAAAGAGAACTGTTCGTGCTGTGAGTGAGTGGGGACATACGGGAGTAAGCTCTATCATACTCAAACCCGGGTCAATGATGGGACCGCCTGCAGAAAGAGCATAAGCAGAAGAGCCTGTGGGAGTGGAAAACAGAAGACCATCTGCTCGGTAATTACAAATCTTCTCCCCCTCAACAAAAACGTCCAGGTCAATTATGCAGGACAAGGAGCCGCGGGAAATGACTGCATCATTCACAGCAAGGTAAGATTCGCTTCTGCCGTCGCTGTGGATAACAGTAACCTCAAGAGTCATACGCTCTTTAGTGATATACTCACCGTCAAGAAGATGTGTGAGCATCTCAATCTCTGAAGGCTCCACCTCGGCAACATAGCCAAGACGCCCGAGGTTTACGCCGATAATGGGCTTTTTGCTGAGCGCTGCATATCTTGCGCTGTGAATGATTGTACCGTCACCACCAACGGTTACTGCACAATCACAGTGAGCGAAAATTTCTCTGTATGTATCAAATTGTGAAGCATTAAGTTCAGCAGCATCATCAAGTGAAATCCACGAAGGCAGAATAATCTGTGCGCCTTTGCTGCAAAGAAGTTCGGATATCTTCAGAGCACACAAAACAGCTTCAGGCTTGTCTGCATTGGGAATTACTGCGATTCTCATATAATCACTCCTTGGAGAGTTCGTTATGGGATATATCTGCAAGTTCCATACTGGAAATCTCTGCATACATAGCAGGTGAATCACTTTTGCGGATGTGGATAAGATATTCAATATTGCCCTCTGGTCCCTTTACGGGAGAGAAATCAAGAGCAAGTACATCGAAGCCGCACTCTACACAGAAGTTACGGATTGTTTCAATAACCTCTGCATGAACAGCTTTATCTCTTACAACACCTTTTTTGCCTACCTTCTCTCTGCCTGCTTCAAACTGGGGCTTGATAAGGCACACGCCCTGACCGCCATCTGCAAGTAAAGGAAGAACAACAGGAAGGATGAGTTTGAGAGAGATAAATGAAACGTCTACTGAAAAGAAATTGATTTTATCCTCTATCATTTCGGGGGTAACCTTGCGGAAATTGGTGCGCTCCATATTGACAACTCTTTCGTCATTGCGAAGCTTCCAGGCAAGCTGACCGTAGCCTACATCTATTGAGTAAACCTTTTTTGCACCGCTCTGAA
>CALEIO010000122.1 GCA_937875885.1 uncultured Clostridia bacterium
CGCCCTCTACCTCCCGTTCCAGATCCTGCTTCTGGTGTGGGTGCTGCAGGCCGTGCTGCCGGTGATGCACCGCATGCACTGGTCCCCCTGCCAGCTGGAGGGCGACCGCATCCCCTGGCGCTGAATTTCATTGTTTCCGCCGCACCGCTTTGCCGGTGCGGCTTTTCTTTTTCGTTCACAAATCGTTTACCGATGCACCTATTGACATTCTTTCAATAGCAGCTGCAATTCTCTATATGGTGGCAATGTTCCAGAAGAAAGAACAGAACATAAGACTTTTTCTTCTTGCAAATATGTCCTGTTGGACAGTATACCACCTGGTTATCGGCTCAACTGCAATTTTTGCACAGATTGCAGGCATTATTTCTTCCACAGAACGGATTTTTAAATGAATAATGAAAAATGAAGTCGCTTTGCTGATGAATAATGAATAATTGATTTTTATTTTTGACTTTGATATAATACACGAAAGGTGGTGTTGATTATGAAGGAGAATATGAAACCTACAAATTACAAAGAAATGTATAATAAAATATTCAGAATAATGGAAGGCCTGACACCTCTCGAGGTGGATTGTGGGCAGCTTTGTGACGGGGCTTGCTGCAAGGGTGATGCCAGAACGGGTATGCGACTTTTTCCTTTTGAGGAGAGTGTGCTGAATGTAACCGAGTGCGAGGGCGGAGTGCGCCTTGCTGTGTGCGGTGGTACTTGCAACAGAGAGCAAAGACCCCTTTCCTGTAGGATTTTTCCTTTCTTTCCCACGGTGGATGACAGGGGACGTGTGTATGTGGAGCCCGACTACCGTGCTGCCAGACTTTGTCCTTTGATTGAGCATATGGATGAAATTGTTTTTGATAAATGTTTCTTCAAGGCTCTGAAAAAAGTAGGCAGAATCCTTGCAAAGGACGAGAAATGTCTGGAATTCCTGAAGGAAAATACAGCGGAAATAGATACATTCAAAGCCTTCCTTGGTGACGAATAAATATACGGAATGATACTGACAGCTCTTCGGGATTTATCACAATTCTCGGAGCTGTTTTTTGTTGACAGAGCAACAATGATACCATATAATTATACTAGCAAAATTTGTGCATACGAGGTGTAATATGAAGATTATCACACATCAGGATATAATGAATCTGGGCATAAGTCCTCTGGAGGCTTTTGAGTGGTCTGAATATGTAATCAAGAATAAAAACAACGCCATTCTGCCTCCCAAAATCAGCATCAAACCCGAGGAGATGGAGGGTGTTTTCTGTAATGTAATGCCTTGCTATCTGGGCGAATTCGGCGGTGTAAAGATGGTTACCCGCTACCCAGACAGAGCTCCTGCTCTTGATAGTCAGCTTATGCTTCTGGACACCAAAACAGGTGTTACCAAGGCAATCATCGACGCTAACTTTATCACAGCCCTGCGCACAGGTGCAGTGTGTGTGCACTCACTGCTGGAGTTTGCTCTGCCTGATTTCAGCGTTATCGGTATGATGGGTCTTGGCAACGTGGCAAGAGCCACAATGATGATTCTCCTTGCAAAGGTTACCGACAGAAAGCTCACAGTAAAGCTGCTGAAATATGCCGACGAGCATGAGCTTTTTGCAGAGCGATTCAAAGAGTACGACAACGTGGAGTTTGTGTTCTGCGACACAGCACAGGAGCTTGTTAAGGACTCCGATGTGGTAATTTCTGCAGTTACCTATGCAGGTCAGAATATCTGCGAGGATGAGCATTTCAAGCCCGGCGTGGTGGTTATTCCCGTGCATACTCTTGGCTTTACCAACTGCGACCTTTTCTTTGACAAGGTGTTTGCCGACGATTACGGTCACGTTAAGCACTTTAAGTATTTTGACAAATTCAGAAGTTTTGCCGAGGTTTCTGACGTTGTAAATGGCAAAAAGCCCGGCAGAGAATCTGCCGAGGAGAGAATTCTTGTTTACAATATCGGAATTGCTCTCCACGACATTTACTATGCAGGCAAAATTTATCAGAAACTTGCAGACGCCGCCACAGAGGTGGAGTTTGAAGCGCCCTGCGACAGATTCTGGCTGTAATTGCAGTAAGAAATTCTGACAAACCAAACATAAAAAACAAAGCCGACAGCAGGTATAGAACCTGATTCTGTCGGCTTTTTTGCGAATTCAGTTGTGATTGTGAAAATCAAAACAGGATTTAGCAGCTATTCTTCCATCTGTTTGCCGAGAAAGGCAGCAGCTGACTGGGAAAGCTTGATTTCTGTATCGGATGGAACTTTTACCGCGTCGCTTGTGAGCATTACAACCGCACCTGTTACATCACCTGCGGCAATGATAGGGAAGATGACCGCCGCGTCGTGGTCGATTCCCTCCACAGGCTGAACGGGAGAGATATCCCCCTGGTGTGCCGCATAGGAGCGTCGGTTTTCCATATAGTTTTCCAGAGTCTGGGTGACGCGACGCTCCAGAAACTCCCTCTTGGGCACACCCGCCGCAGCAATAACGTGATCTCTGTCGCAGATGATGGTAGGCAGCGCGCTTATGCGACTGAGCACCTCGGCATACTGTGTAGCAAAGCCCGACATCTCTCCCACAGGAGAGTACTTTTTGAAGATAACCTCCCCGTCAGTGGCAGTGTAAATCTCCAGCGGATCGCCCTCACGGATGCGAAGTGTCCTGCGGATTTCCTTTGGAATAACAACACGACCAAGGTCGTCAATTCGGCGTACAATACCTGTTGCTTTCATATATACAAAATCTCCTTATCTTAGTAATAGTGATACTATTATCTGTAAGATAAGGAGATTTATACAATCAAAACAAAAGATGAACTCATACTTTTTATCAAAGACAAGTTCATCTTTTTTGAAATTCTTCACCAGTGATTAAATAATTTATAGATACATTATAATATTTCGACATCGCAACCAGCAGCGCAAGGGACGGCTCGCGCTTTCCATTTTCATAATAGGATAAGGCTTCACGGGATATATTCAAATCCATTGCAACCTTTTGCTGATTCAAATTCCGCTGTTTGCGAATATTTTTCAGCCCAATCATCCAATCACCCCTTGCATTTATTGTAACATTGTGTTACACTGATTATGTAACAATATGTTACGCAAACATATGCAATGTAAGAGAGGTAGATTAAAAATGAAGAAAATGATCAAACTGTTGTGTCTTGTGTTATCAATTATGATGTTTATTCTTTGTACCACTGGTTGCGGAAGCAGTGGCGACAGTGGTAGTAGCAAGCAAAGTATCACTTCTTCGTCGCAAGCAATTAGTGCTGTAAAGAACTATATGTCCGGAACTTCTTTTAGCTTAGAGCAACGCATTGCCGGAGCATTAGACTTTAATAATTTCTATGACCCCCAATACGGCACCAGTTCAGCTACCCAGAATAGTGATGGTTCGTGGGATGTAACTATTAAGGGAAGTATGTCAGGGTATGTTGATGAATACCACGATGATTTAGAATCTTATAAGTTTGAAGTTTCTGCCACGGTTTCTGAAAGTGGAAGTGTTAGTATCTTTGTAAAAAAAGCATATTAATTTTAACAAAAGCGAGGTGAATTTCACCTCGCTTGTTCTTTATATCGCTTCAAAACACCATGTACTGCAATCGCAAACTTTTCTTCTAGTGTCAATGAGTTATCCAGCGGGTCTCCCTCGCGGATTCTTAAAGTGCGTCTGATTTCCTTTGGAATAACAACCCGACCAAGG
>CALEIO010000123.1 GCA_937875885.1 uncultured Clostridia bacterium
TTCAGCCATTTCCTCGCGGTAACGTTCCGCAAGGCATCCGGTTACAACAACAAGCTTTACGCAGCCCTGTTCTTTAAGCTGGCAGCATTCAAGAATATTTTCAATGGATTCACGTTTTGCGCTTTCAATAAAACCGCAGGTGTTTACAATTACAACGTCGCAGTCTGCGGCGTTTTCGACAATTTCAAAACCCTCTTTTTCAAGCGCGCCGAGCATAAGCTCAGCGTCAACCTGGTTTTTGTTGCATCCGAGAGCAATCATTCCGATTCTTACGGTTTCATTCGTTTCCATACAGTTCATCTGCAATTTCTTCCTTTACTTTATATATCGCATCTTTTATCATATCATATCCGTAGCCAAGACGGAAGAGCGAATTTATAACTTTTTTGGAATTTTTTTCATCTGTAAGCTGATTTTTGTACCGAAGTTCAATAATCCGCTCCAATCTTTCCTCCGAAGAGCCGATTTCCTCCTCTGCGGCAAAAATCGCTTCCTCCGCGGTTTCCTCATCAATTCCTTTTCTTTTAAGTTCCATCCGAAGGCGCGAAGGTCCGAGAAGTTTCATTTCCATAAGGTCATGAGCATACTGGAAAGCATAAGCTTCGTCGTCAATAAGTCCGCCTTCCTCAAGCATATCCAGAACTTCGTTCACCGTTCCGGTTTCCGCAAAAACTTTCAGTTTATCAAAAAGCTCCAAACGCGAATGAGCCCTGTACTCTAACAAGTTCAGGGCTTTTTCTTTGGTCTGTTCGGTTGTAAGCTTTGTTTTCGGTTTATTCTTCGTCGTCCACATCTGCTTCAATATCAATGCCGGTGGGGGCAACGCTCAGGATCTTGGATTTTTTTGCAGGTTTGGAAAGGTCGGAAAGTTTATCCATGTTTTCGCGGACCTTTGCTTCGATCTCTTCGCAAAGAGCGGTGTTGGAACGAAGGAGTTCCTTGACGTTGTCGCGTCCCTGGCCGAGTCTTTCGCCGTTATAGGAGAACCATGCGCCGGATTTATCAACAATGTCGAGTTTTACCGCAATATCAAGAAGTTCGCTTTCCTTGCTGATTCCCTGTCCGTACATAATATCGAATTCTGCTTCGCGGAAAGGCGGAGCAACTTTGTTTTTTACTACCTTAACTTTGGTGTGGTTGCCGATAACGTCGCCGCCCTGTTTGATCTGTTCCTGTTTGCGGACGTCAAGACGAACGGAAGAATAGAATTTAAGTGCGCGGCCGCCGGGAGTAACTTCCGGGTTTCCGTACATAACGCCGACTTTTTCACGAAGCTGGTTGATGAAAACAGCAACGCAGTTGGTCTTGCTGATTACGCCGGTAAGTTTACGGAGAGCCTGGGACATAAGTCTTGCCTGAAGACCAACGTGGCTGTCGCCCATTTCACCCTCAATTTCTGCCTTGGGTACAAGTGCTGCAACAGAGTCGATAACGATAACATCGATAGCGCCGGAGCGGATGAGTGCTTCTGCAATTTCAAGGGCATCTTCGCCTGTGTCGGGCTGAGATACCAGCAGAGAGTCAACATCTACACCAAGAGCTGCAGCATATACGGGGTCAAGAGCGTGTTCAACGTCGATGAATGCAACGTTGCCGCCGTCTTTCTGACCCTCTGCAATGCAGTGGAGTGAGAGTGTGGTTTTACCTGAAGATTCAGGTCCGTATATTTCAATGATTCTGCCCCTGGGAAGACCGCCGATACCGAGTGCAATATCAAGGGAAAGAGAGCCTGTGGATACGTGACCCACGCTCATTGCCTCGTTCTGACCAAGACGCATAACTGCGCCTTTACCAAACTGTTTTTCTATCTGTCCCAGTGCGGTTTCCAGTGCTTTATTTTTATCAAGTGCCATAGCTTTCAATACTCCTTCTGTAAATCATTCGATATAAAGCGCAGAAGAATTTCTGCTGATTGTATTATAAATTATAGAAATAATAAATGCAATGATTTTGGGGTAAAAAGTTCGAACAAATTTTCTAAACTTGTTGCAGAGTCCCGTTTATAGCCCTGTGAACTTCACCCAAGTCGTCATAAATATGTATATTTGTAAAGCTTTCTGCTTTCATAAGCTCTGCGATGGTGTGTGCCTGCTCTGAATCATACTCAAAAGCAAGCATTCCTCCAAGGCGCAGTTTCTTTGCATACATAGGAATAATACGTCTGTAAAAATCACAGCCGTCTTTACCTCCTGCAAGTGCAAGTCTGGGTTCAAAACGAACTTCGGTCTGCAGATTCGCCATATCCTCGTCGGTAACATAAGGGGGATTTGAGATGATAAGGTCAAATTCTCCGTCAGCAAAGTTGTCTGCACAGTCAAAAATGTCACCGTGGATGATGTTTATATCTGCGCGGTTTTCCTCTGCATTTTTCTTAAGATAGGGGAGTGCCTCATCAGAAAGCTCAATTGCAGTTACTTGCGCCTGTGGATACTCGCATTTAAGAGTAATGGCAAGAATGCCGGAGCCTGAACAAAGGTCGAGTATTTTAAGATCTTGCCTACTTTTTAAGGAGTTGAGAAAATCAAAGGTACTGCGAAGCACAACTTCTGTGTCATCTCTCGGAATAAGTACGCCTTTGCCTACGTAATACTTTCTGCCGTAGAATTCCCAGCAACCTGTAAGATACTGCAAAGGCTCACCCTTTGCTCTTCTGTTGGCAAGGGTAATGAGTTTGTCTGCATCTTCTTCTGACACTTCCTTTTTTGGGAAAAGTGTTATGTCAGAACGGTTTGTGCCCAGCAGGGTTTCCATAAGATATATTGAGTCAAAGGCAGGAGAGTCTGCTCCTGCCTTTTGTAGTATATCAGTAAGGGTTTTGTAAACCTTATCTATAGTCATATTAATTACAGCTGATGAGGTCGGAGCCATCATCGGGGATAACGGGTGTGATAGCGGCAATAGCAACTTCAATCATTTTATCGTCAGGCTCACGTGTTGTGATGTGCTGTGCCCAAATGCCGGGAGCAGCAATGAGACGGGTGAACCAGTTATCATATTTACCGCAGATTTTAATAAGCTCATAACCTACACCAATGGTAAGGGGAAGAAGCAGAATCTTGATTGCAGATCTGAGAACTGTACCCAATACTCCGTAGGCAGAAAACTGGGGAACAAACAGACCGATAACAATACCTAAAATAAGCATAATGATAATGAAGCTTGTTCCGCAACGGGGATGAAATCTCTTGTGCTTCTTTACGTTTTCAACTGTAAGCTCTTCGTCTGCTTCGTAGCAGAAGATTGTTTTGTGCTCTGCACCGTGATACATAAACACACGCTTCATATCTTCCATCTGAGAAACAAGTAGGATATATCCTACAAAGAGCAGAATTTTTACCACACCTTCGAAGATGGACTGAGTGAGCTTTGCTTCTATAATTGCCTGCACAGATTCAGAGAAGTTGATTCTTGTAATGAGATTGAAAAGGAATGTGGGCAGCCAGAAGAAAAGCACCATTGCCAGTGCAACACCGAGAACAGAAGCTATGGACATAATAACCCCCATAAGCTTTTCTCCCAGTTTATCGTTGAGCCAACGCTCAAACTTGCTCATTTCCTCTTCTTCAATTTCAATAGCATTGATAGCTTTGTCTGCAGAGAGCATAAGAGATTTGTAGCTCAAACGGAAAGAGTCAATCATTCCTGCCACACCTCTTACTAAAGGCAGACGGAAGAATTTGCTTCTTTCTGTAAGAGTTTTGAGGGTTATCTCCTCTGTTTCAATAGTATCTTCACCTGTTCTTACGGCAACATTGATGGTTTTGGGTCCACGCATCATAATGCCCTCAATAAGAGCACTGCCGCCGATGGATGTGATCTTCTTTGCATTTTCTTTTTTACATGCCATAGTTAATACCTTCTTTCCTGAAAAAATACCTTCCGTACTCTGCGCGTTGCAGAGATTTGCTGACCTGTTGAGTTGTCAGCTTTTTGCTGTCTGCTTATTCCTCGCAGACAGGCAGAGTGATGAAAACAGTGGTGCCTACACCAATGCCGCTTTCGATATCCAGAGAGCCTCCGTGCTGACGGATTATTTCGTCTGCAATGGCAAGGCCTATGCCCGAGCCGCGGACGCTCTGGTTTGCTTTGAAGAATTTATCTTTAACTCTCGGCAGGTCATCGGGAGCGATGCCGCAACCTGTGTCTGTTACCACAACGCGGATTCCCTCGGTAGTATTGAGTACCTGCACACCTACCACACCCTCAGAGGGAGTATATTTAAGAGCATTGTCAATTATGTTAAGGAATACTTGTTTGAGTTTGTTTTTATCTGCCATAACAGCAGGCATAGCTTCCGGCTCGTCATAGAGCAGATGCTTGCTTTCGTTTATAGCTCTGTCACGAAGCATATAAAGCACTTCGTCCAGCTCTGCCAGAATATCCAGCTTTTCCATTCGCAGAATCATATTTTCATTCTGCATACGTGAGAAATCAAGAAGCTCTTCAACAATGCCTGTGAGGCGGGTGGATTCTTTAACGATGATATCCATACCCTTGTCAAAAGTTTCTTTGTCGGGGATTCCGCAACCGTGCATAGTTTCTGCCCAGCCTTTGATGGCGGTCAGAGGAGTACGTAATTCGTGAGAAACGCTGGAGATGAAGTCGTTTTTCATTCTTTCGGCTGCACCAAGCTCTTTTGCCATATCGTTTATGGAGTCACACAGGTCGCCGATTTCGTCATCGTACATTTTATCGATTGTAGCGTTAAAGTCGCCCAAAGCAATTTTCTTTGCGGTGTCGGAGATAACTCTGACAGGGCGAACGATTGAACGGATAAAGTATGTGCCCGAAAGAATAACCAGGGCAATAACAACAAGACCTACTAAACAGGAAATTGAAATTGTGAATCCAAGAAGTCTGTTGACAGCAGACATAGAGGAAACACATCTTACAGCGCAGATAACATTGCCGTCAGAAGAACGGACAATTCTTGTTACAGCAGTAACCTTTTCGCCCGAAGAAAGTTTTCCTACCCACTTTGCATAGCCAGATGTGCTGTTCTGTGCAGCTTCGTAGTCAGGCATAGTGCTTGTATTGTCGGGAGTGAAGCCTGTGGAGGTTACAAGTGCTTCTCCCGAAGAGCGGATTACGGTAATCTCCATTTTCTCTTTTTCGCGGAAGTTTTCTACGTAGTCACGTGCAGTAGCAGAGAATCCCTGGTCTTTGTCTGAACTGTAGCCCGAGAGGATGTTTGTAAGCTCAACGCTTCTGCCCGAGAGTGCTTGTTCTACAGAAGAATAGTAGTAGGTCGAGACAACATATGAAAGACACACTACCACAAGTGTAATAACAGCCACGATTGCACACAGGGTGTTGAGTACCCAGCGTTTGGTGATACCTTTGAACAAAACTGTCCGACCCCCTTTCTGCAGAATTTAGGTTACACAGCATCTGTGCAGGGAGTTTTGTGTAAAGGTTATTGTTTTAAGTTGAGGTAGCTTGCGTATTATGCATCCCACTTGTAGCCCAGACCCCATACAGTAACAATAAACTTGGGGTTGGAGGGTTCGTCTTCTACCTTCATACGAAGACGACGGATGTTAACGTCAACAATCTTTTCTTCACCCACATAAGCCTCACCCCATACGTGGTTGAGGATGTCTGAACGGTCCAGAGCTGTGCCGGGATTGGAGAAGAAATACTCCATAATCTGGAACTCAACCTGGGTAAGCTCAATCTGCTTGCCGTTTTTCATAAGTGAGCGATTGCGCAGATTAAGGGTAAAGATACCGCTCTTCATTTCTTCTTTGAAGTTGTTTTCATTGCGCTGCTGTGCAATTGCAATTCGTCTGTAAAGAGAGTCAACTCTTGCAACAAGCTCGCTGGGAGAGAAAGGCTTGGTAACATAGTCATCTGCGCCCAGCATAAGACCTGTAACCTTGTCCATCTCCTGAGTACGGGCAGAGAGCATAATGATGCCGATGTTGCCATTTTTGTTTCTCAGCTCTTTGCAAACCTGAAGACCGTCCATTCCGGGCATCATAATGTCCAGAATAGCAACATCAAAATCGCCGCCGTGCTCTTCATATTTCTGCAGGGCAACCTCACCGCAGTCGGCTTCTACAACATCGTAGCCTCCACGCTTAAGGTTGATTACGACAAAGTCGCGGATTGCAGATTCGTCTTCGCAAACAAGTATTTTTTTCATGTGATAACCTCCGTTTCACGTTTTCGTATTTCAGAATGGGATTTATCCCTTTAGTTTTTATTTGTCAGGTGAATACCTGTGCAGTTATTTGGTAATGGAAAAAGCTTCGATGATTTCATCATTTGTAAGCTGAAGGGAACTGTTGTTTTCAAAAGTGATAAAAGCATAGATGTAGGAATCGTTTCTGCCAAGCTCTGTGTAGCCTGAAGCAGAGCTTCCGTCATTCCATACAGCGTCTGTGAACATCTTGATTACAAGCACAGGTTCGCCCAGTCCTTTTTTGTTGCTCCATTCATAGAAAGTGATGTCGTTGGTGGAATAGTTTACATAAGCTGTGTAGTTGTTGAACCAGCTGTTGGGAATGGTAAAACGACAGCTGTAGATGAGGGATGTTGCCTGAAGCTTGTTCAGCTCAAGAGTTCCCATAGCGGAATATTCACACCAGTATATGAGTGCGGCAGGAACAGAATCTGTTTCTCCGTCATCAATGTTCATCTTGAAAGTGTTGGGGATTTCGATGATACCGTCATCGTCGATGTCTTCAGAGAGTACAGCGTACTTTCTTTCTGCCTGACTCAGAGCGGTGTCACCTGTAAAGTAAACTCTCTCAAGACTTGCATAGTAGTCGCTGTAGAACAGAAGCTGGGTGCGGTAGCCGCCTGAAGAGGTAACTCCGTCAAGTACTGCACCGAACTGTCCGTAGAACACATTGCCTGTCTGGAGTTTTGCAAAGGATACAATGTCTGCATCGATGGGGGTTTCGCTTATGGTGTAAAGGCTGTTCTTTGAGTTGTTGAGTCCAACCAGGGATGCAGCAGCGGGCTTGTCGGTTGTGTACAGGGACAAAAGAAGAAGTTCATCTTTGCCGCTGTTTGAAAAATCTCCGAAGAGGAAATTTGTGTATTTGCTTTCGGATACAATCTCCTGACTTGTATTGTCAGAAATGAGATATACAGATAAATCGTTGATAAGTGAGTTGTAAGTGCTCCAACCAACTACAATCTCCTTTTTGGAGTCGCCGTCCAGGTCGCAGAATTCAAGGCGGTCAACGGTGGAGTTCTTGCTGGTGTAGTTGCCGATAACAACCCATTCGTCGTCTATGCAGTCCATAATGATGATATGTGCAGCCTGAGTTTCTCCGGCAGGGAGATAAAAGGCCACTGCTTCCTGCTCACCATCATCGTCCAGGTCAGCACAGGTAATGGATGAACGATAGGAGCCGTTCTGGGGATACTTCAGGGTGTGTCCTGTACCGGCTTCCTTGTCTATGAGTTTCTGGATGTCTGCATTCTCTCCTGTTGCTTTTGGGGGAGACATAAGCTCGGAAACATTAAAGGAAATAATACCGCAGCCGCAGAGAGAAAAAATCATAAAGACGGTAAGGATTAAGAGTAGTATTCTTTTTTTCAAGTTACCGCCTCCTTTGGTTACGGTTTGTTTTATCAGCCTTTGTTGACTGCAATGAGGAATTTGATGGGGATTCCTTCGTCAGAGAACATTTTTTCGTGCTCTGTCATAATATTGCCCACAACGTCGCTGTTGTGCAGGTCACGGGTGAGATATTTAATCTCGAATCCGCACTCCTTGAAATATTCAAGGCTGTCTTCAAAGAGCAGGTCACTGTCGGTTTTGAAATGAATCTCTCCGTCTGCTCCCAGAATCTCTTTGTACTGATTGAGCTTTGTGGGGTGGGTGAGTCTGCGCTTGTTGTGCTTTAGTCTGGGCCAGGGATTACAGAAGTTTATGTAGATTCTGTCAATGCCGTCCTCTCTGCTTACAATCTCGGAGATTTTGTCTACGTTGTAAGAGGTGAGCACAATGTTTTTGCATTCTCTTGAGTTTTCTTCGTAAAGCTTTACGATGTTTCGTCTGCCCACAGCAAGCATATTGCTGATAAGGTCAACAGCGATGAAATCTGTGTCAGGATTCAAAAGACCTTTGTTGGCAACAAAGTTACCTTTGCCGCAGCCAACCTCCAGCTCAATGGGGTTGCCGCTCTTAAAGAAATCCTTCCAGTTGCCCTTGTAATCGCAGGGGTTTTTAACAAAAAAATCACAGGCGTTAAGCTCAGGCTCTGCCCATTTCTTTTTACGCATTCTCATATAATCACCAAAAAACACAATATTTTGATTATATATACCATTAATCAGTAAACATTATATCAAAATATAGTGTTTATTGCAATTGTTTTAAGCAAAATATTTATAAAGTTTTTATAATATTTACAGCAAGGAGATATGATTGATTTGTTTATGACTGTTTTGTAAGGAAAAACTCATGCAGATTACAATAAAGTTTCTGCAAAAACTCCAGAAAAAACAACAAAAGCTGCCTGAAATCCAGACAGCTTTTAGTGTGTTTTTATAGATGATTCAATTTGATTTTTACACACAGAAACAGGGGCTTGTGCAGGCTTCTGACTTGATGAATTCAACATCTGCAAATTCCTTGCAAAGCTTTTCTTTAAGGGGATTTATCACTACATCTTCTGTGTGGAAATGTCCTGCAGTTACAAGGGTGACATCTGACTGTGCAGCCTCAAGATATTCGTGGTGTTTTGCTTCACCTGTAAGGAATGCATCTGCACCCTTTTCCTTTGCAAGTGCATAGAAGTCTCCACCGGCACCAGAGCACATGGCAACGGTACGGATTTTTCTGGCAGAAGGTGTGTATGCAACAGACTCTGCACCCAGAGCTTCCTTTACATACAGAGCAAATTCTACGGCTGTCATTTCAGCGGGCAGAGTGCCTGTAAGCAGAAATTCTTCGGGATACAGCTTCTGGTCAGAAAGCTTCAGCGCATCTGCAAGGCAAATGTTCACACCACAGTCATTTGCAATGTCAAGATTTGTGTGCAGGCACAAAGCAGAAATGCCAAAATTTGCAAGCATATAAGGTACGCTGTCTGCACAAAGGGACTTGATGGGATGGAAGATAACGGGGTGATGGCTTATGATGAGCTGTGCACCCTTTTCTTTTGCTTCTTTTACAACGTCTTTTGTGATGTCCAGTGCCAGGATTACACGGGTGACAGAGGAGTCTGCATCCCCTGCAAGGAGACCGCAGTTGTCAAAATCAGCGGCAGTGGAAACGGGGGCAAAGGTTTCTGTAAAATTAAAAATATCTCTGACAGTTGTCATATATTATCAAGCCTTTTCTGGATTTTTTCTGCAAGCTCTCCGTAGATTTTGTCTGCGGCACAGCGCTTTTGCAGAATTCTGATTTGCTGCGCAAGAAAGGGAATGTCCTCGGGATTTTCTTCGGGGCAGAGTTTGCCTGTGTAAGAAAAATACTCGGAGCAGGGCTCTGTGTGTCCTGTATAGCCAATGCACATAACTGTGTAGGGCTTGCCCTCTGCAGTACAGCATTTTTGTTCTTCAATCTCAAAACCATTCTGATAAAGGTAAGTGATTACACGCTCGGGTTTTGTCATAGGCTGGAGGATAAGTCTTTTGCTTTTATCTTTAAGCCAGTCTGCCGCAGAGATAATGCCGATTATAGTGTCGGCACCCATACCTGCAATTACGATGTCAGTTACCTCATCTGCACCAAAACCCACAAGTCCGTTTGTAAGCCTTGTGCTTACAAGGGGAGCCATATTGTATTTATCTATGGTCTGCTTGCCGCGCTTGAGGGGTTCTTCGTTAATGTCCGCTGCAACAGCGCAGGAGATTTTGCCTGCAAGGGCAAGGAAAACGGGCAGATATGCGTGGTCTGTGCCTATATCAGCAAGTTTAGCGCCGGATCTGACGAAACCGGCGCAGAGTGCAAGTCTTGAATCAAGAGAAAACGGGGTCTGCATAACGAATGTTTACTGCAGATTAAGCAATAGCTTCGTTAAGCTTTGCAACGAGCTCATCAGCGTTTGTGCCGTGAACCTGACAAGCCTGCTCAATTGTCTCGCCTCTTGCAGCGGGGCAGCCAAGGCAGTGCATACCGATTGCAAAGAAATGCTCTGCTGTGTTGGGATACATATCAAGAACATCGCCGATGATAGAATCTTTTGTAATAGTCATATTAAAATACCTCCGAATGAAATTGTGTAGTCCATACCCCGAAGGGTAGACACCCATATTATAACACCCCTTGCGCCAAAATACTACAGTTTTTGCAAATTTTTAAGAGAAATATGACGTTTTAATTGACTAAACAAACGGCAGATGATAATATATGTTTATGGAACTATAAGGAGGTAATCTTTATGAAAAAACAAATTTTCGCACGTATCATTTCCTGCATTCTTGTGCTGGTTATGATGATAGGTATTACGCCTGCTTTCAATACAGATGCAGCTGATGTAACCACATCTCGCACATCTTCAGGTAGTGGAAATTGGTCCTCTTTTCCATACAACAATGCATATATTTATTCTGCAGACACTTTGCTTATGGGTATTATCGACCCTTACGGACAGGCAAGCGGTACCCCTGAAATAGGAACCGCTTTGACTCATGTATATACTTACAATTTACTTGCAGAGGCTCTTCTTGAAGACGAATCTCTGCTCATAAACAGTATGTTCTGGCAGAATCTCAAGAATACTCTGGAGGCAGATTTTGTAAAGCTTGCAAACTGGGAAGAAGAGATGTATGTTCTTCTCATTATCGATTATCTGAACTATTACGGGCAAACAGAAGAATTTCAAAGTAACTTTGCGAAAAACACCATAAAATTCACAGAATCTGTTTTCGATGGTGTTGTAGATTACATCCACGATGAAACCCTTGATTCTATGGTTGATATTATGGATGTTAAAGGTGTACTGGAAAACCAATCAGTAGAAGAAGCCGCAAAACTTATTGAGAAATATGGTGTAATCGGCAAACTGAAAGATTACAACGATATTGTCAATAACATTCAGCAAAATGCGACTTCTGCTATTGATTACTACAAAAACCTTACCAAAGCACTCTCTGTACAGCAAGCCGACGAAGCACGTATGGATTTCCTCCGACTGATGCAGGCTTCAGCCGCTGACAATACCCACTTCTGCAATGCAGTAGATAAGGTTATTGCAATGTACGAATCCTCTTATGCTACACTTACTCTCGGCGAAAGCACCCGAGCAATGCTTGACCACGGTATGACCGTTCTTTTCAAAAAAGCCGCAGAATCCTGCCCTCAGGCAAAAGGAATTCTTGATGCAATCAAGGCATACAGCAGTGGTCTTAACTGGTTGTTCAACAGCGATGACCTTTCAGAAAATAACCTAAAAATGGTTCTGATATACACTATGGGTAATTACGCTCAAAGAGCTGTTAACCTTTCCAGACAAAACTATATAACAACTCTTTCAGCTGAAGACGCCAATGCTTTTATCAGCACATATGAGGGATATCTGACATATCAGAAATATGCATCAGAAACGGCTAAAGGTTTTGTTTCCTCTATAATGTTTGACGGAGTTGTCAACGAAATCAAGAATGCTTTTTCGGATAAGAATATGGAAACATACGAAGAGTTTGTGGGGTATCTTGATTCAGACATAAACTTCTGCTGTACTTTGGAAGAATTACTCCAGAAACATTTTGATCTGTACTTTTCAATCAAAGGAAACGATTACGGACTGTTTACCGACGGCGACACACTTGATGACAATCTGACAGAAATTGATGAGGATAGGGTTTATTCCGACGAAACCGTATATAATAAATTAATTTCAGGAAATGGTATCATAAATAAAGATTTCTACTTAAAGAACGACCTTACAATTTACGGAGATTTGTATATCACAAGCGGCAACATAAACTTCAAATATTCCACCCGACACAATTTAACTGTTTATGGCGATCTTATTCAATGCGGAGGAAACTTATCTCTGGAAGGTGGTACTCTGAATGTAATGGGAGACTACCGTATTCAGACACCCACCAAAGAAAACAGCTACACCCTTTCAAGCGGTACGATCACTATGTATGATGATCTGTACAAAAACAAAAGCACAGTAAAGATTAACGGAGATTTTATTGTACAAAGCAGCAAGGCCCTGAATCTTAAAGAAGGTATTATGGAAATAGGCGGTGACATTGTTACTGTTTACGACGAAGGCGTTTATGAATACAACTTAAGTTTCGGAACCTCATTCAATGTTATTCTGACCGGTAAGAATGACCAACGCATTTGTGCCGGATATTATTCTATATTTTGCGGCAATCTGGAAATACAAAATGCTCACAGCAGAGCAATCCTCTTCAGCGGAGAGTTTTCAGCAACAAATCTTGTTGCTGACGGAATAAACTTACTGTCCAAGTTGGGATTATCCTGCCCCGAAGAAGGACGAATTGAATTTTCAGGTAGAAATATTGATGTTTACGGCAAAGATATAACTTTACGTGCACTAAGTGGTAATCCAACATATTCTGACTCTGAAAACTATATTACCAATGTAACCGTTCATTCTTCGGCAATTGCTTATCCATCAAATTTGAACCTTGTTGTAACAAATTGTTGTTTAACCATAGTAGGTGACCTTATTCAGACATATGGTCAAATGGTTGTGTACGGTACTCTGGATGTACAAGGCGATTATCGTATACAGAGCAGAGAATACATAAACGGCAAGTGGGAATACTCCACAGCTTCCAGCGGTGCGCTAAGTATGTATGATGGTAGCCGTGTAAGAGTGCAGGGGGATTTCTTTATACAAAGTAACATAAGCTATTATAACTACTCTTTGACCGGCGGAATTATGGAAATAGGCGGAAATTTCACACACTTGAATAACAACACCCGCACCTTTGAATCAAAAGATTCCCACACAGTTGTACTTACCGCAACAGATAAGGTTCAGCATGTATCTTTTGCCGGAACAAAATCTTACTTTAATATACTTAAACTCACTCAGGATTTTGATACAGGCTACACTTTCTCTCCCGAAAATTGCTGGAAAGAGTTACAACTTGCAACAGAAATCAGATATGTTACCATTGCAAACTCTGTTTCTTCTGCTCGGTGCGGAGAATCGGTACAGATGTCTGCCAAGGTGATAGGCACAAACAGCATCGACCAATCTGTAAACTGGTCAATATCAAACAACACAGACCCTGATACACAAATTTCTACAACAGGTCTGCTTAACATAGGAGCCAATGAAACAGCTGATAAAATCATCATAACAGCTACCTCCACAGTAGATTCCTATGTGTATGATTCTGTTGAAATTATCATAGTTCAAAACAGCAGTATTCAGCAAACAGCATACTCTGTTGCTTTTGTGGACTACGATAATAAACTCCTTAAAATACAGACAGTAAACAGCGGTGAAGCTGCTGTTGCTCCCGAAGCTCCCACAAGAAAGGGATACAACTTCACAGGTTGGGACACAGAGTTTGATTGTGTTACATCTGACCTTACAATCAAGGCAGTATATGAGAAGATTCCCACAACTCCCGCACCTGCACCCACAACAGGCAACCTTAAGGTTGAAGTGTCAGGTGGCGCAGGCTTCACAATTTCTATGAATGGCGGCAATGCTCGTCCCCAGGGTTCTTCCTACAACAACTCCAAGGTTACTATCGGTACTTCAGTAA
>CALEIO010000124.1 GCA_937875885.1 uncultured Clostridia bacterium
GTAAAAGAGATAGCCACCTCAACGTAGGTCATGTTTTCTATCAGGACTTGGCTGCTATTGAAAACGACAGCAAAAATGCTGAGAAAAAAGCCGGTATCGAGCAATTATACAACTTCACAAGCAACTTCAACCCCGAAACAGGTGAAAGTTGCGTTTGGTCATTCAACTTCCTTTCAGCCTACACCGGTAGCACCTCTTCAGCTGATGGCTACAGAGCTAATTCTGCTGTAACTGCTCCTGTATTGATGGACTGCATGAACAACAACCCCGGCCCGACAGGTGTTGTTTTGGCTGACTACGTTTTGACCACTTCTACAACCTACAATAGCGTGCAACTCGTTGATGCTATCATCAAAAACAACTTCGAGTACCTCGATTGGACTGAAAATGGCGTTGGCGCATCAACAATCTCCAATCCCTCAACTACAGCTGCAGCACCCACTACTTGGACATTCAACCCCAACTCTACAATCTTCGCCGGAACTCAAGCTTCTGCAGGTTTGATTGCCGACTTCAACAAAGACGGCAAACTGAACATCCTCATCAATACCTTTGATTCTTTTATGCCTTCAGGCTTCTCCGACTTTGTAACCCAGAGCGAATTCACTACATTCATCGACAGAATCAAAGACTCCTATGATTTCATAATCATTGACGGTCCCTCTGCAAAAAGCAGCGCTGACACCGAGGTCTTTGCAAGCATCGCAGACTTCTCTGTGCTTGTTGTTATGCAGCACTGCACAAAAACACCCCTCCTCAACGACACCATAGACACCCTCAACAAATACAACAACGGTCTGGCAGGATATATCTTTAACAACGTACACTCTTCTGCAACCGTAATCAACATCGGCTACGGCTATGGCTATGGTCGCAAAATTGACTACGGCTACGGAAGCTACGGCAAGTACGGAAGATACGGAAGCTACGGCAGTTACGGCAAATATGGAAAATACGGCAAATACGGCGGTTACGCAAACTCCGGTAATTACGGAAACTACAGCCGTCGCAATGCTTATCAGCACGGCAGATATGAAGCAAAGAGGAACAAGCAATGAACAAAAACAACAACATCGACATCGACAAAGAAAGACCTGAAAGTATAGACACTCTGGACCAACTTGTCATTTTCATCGACTTTCTTAAGATTCTCCCCCGCCTTTGGATATGGTTTCTGATACTTGTTATTTTGGGAGGAAGTATTTCCTACTACAAAGCAAGCTCTGAATATTATCCCGTATATAAGGCATCTTCTACCTTTACAATCACAATCAAAAGAGAACAGAGTATTATGGGCAGCGTTGCATTCTACGACAACGCCGCTGCTGAACAGATGGCAAAAACATTCCCCTATATTCTCACCAGTTCCTTGCTCCGTCGCAAGGTTGCCGCTCATCTGGAGAGCGATTTCACCAGTAACGTAAGCGTTGTTGCAACATCCAACACAAACCTGCTGACTCTTTCTGTAACCGACAGAGACCCGCAGAAAGCTTACGATACCCTGCAGGCTGTAATCCTTATTTACCCCGAGGTTTCCGAGCCCTTGGTAGGCAAGGTAACTATGAATGTACTGGATGAATCGGGATTCCCCCACGAACCCGCAAACCCCAAGATTTTCATTAAAGAAATCCTCATCGGTGCAGGCATCGGTTTCGGCATCGGTCTTGCATGGGCTGTGCTTGTTTTCATCACCAACCGTACCATTCAGAAAGAAAGCGATATCAAGAAAAAGCTTGGCATCTCCTGTCTGGGCATAATCCCCAGAGTTGCAAAGAAAAAGCGCTCAAAAGAGATTTCCCACTACTTTGTACTTACAGACCCCAAAGCCAAAGATATCCTTCAGGAATCTTTCCGTATGGTAAGAAACAAGGTTGAATACCACGCCCATAAGTACAATCACAAATCTTTCCTCATAACAAGTGCCGCTGCAGGTGAGGGCAAAAGCTTCTTTGCTGCCAACCTGACACTCTCACTTGTTTCCACAGGTAAAAAAGTTATACTCATCGACTGTGACCTGCGACATCCCACAGGAAGACTCATCTTCGATATGGAGCAATCCACAGGTCTTGGCGAGTACCTTAAAGGCGAGCTGGAGCTCCAGGATTATCTTGAGCAGGCAAAGGCACAGAACACCCATCAGTTCCCCAACTTCCTGTTTCTTCCCGGTGGCTCTCCCGTAGATGACGGCTCACACCTGCTTTCAAGCAAAAGAATGCAGCACCTTATCACCTACATCAAAGACAGATGCGATTATGTTATTCTGGACTGTGCTCCTGCAGGTCTGCTCACAGACCCTGCCGTACTGGCACAGTATGCAGACTCTGCTCTGCTTGTTATCAGAAAAGACTTTGCCCGAGTAGATTTTATCAACGACGCTTTAACCCATCTTTCTGAAAGCGAAATTCAGGTTGTGGGCGGTGTCCTTAATGATGTGCAGGTGTAAGCGGTGAAAACAGTTGACACAAAGGAATTTCTCGGCACTCTGTGCGAAATGACAGATTCAGGCAAAACCGTAAGCACTGTTGTTTCCGGCGGTAGTATGGCACCTTTTCTGTGTGCCAACAGAGATTTTGTCTTTCTGCAAAAGCCCCACAGGAAACTTAAAAAAGGCGACATAGTGCTTTTCAACAGAGAAAATGGAGATTTTGTACTGCACAGGATCCTCCGCATAAAAGAAGACGAATTCTACCTTTGCGGTGACCGACAGACCACTCTGGAGGGCCCCGTAAAAGAAGCTGACATCCGCTGCATTGCCGTAAGCGCCAAACGAAAAGACAGCCTCATTACAGAAAAAAGCCCCGTTTGGTGGTTTTACGGCACCATCTGGAGCAGACTTGTTTTTATGCGACCTCTTATCTTCCGTCTTGTGAGTCTTATAAAAAAGTAAGCATAAACACTTTCCACAGGAGTTTTCCCTATGATTGATATTCATTGCCACATATTGCCCGGTATAGACGACGGCGCAGCAGATATCTATGACACTCTGGAAATGGCTCTGATTGCCGCCAACAGCGGAGTCAAAGCCATAGTTGCCACTCCCCACTGCAACATTCCCTGGGACAGAGGTAACTACTTTGACTCTATGTACAGAGAAGCTCTGCAAAAAGCACGTCAGGCTATTGAACAAGAAAGATTGCCAATCAAAATTCTGAGCGGTATGGAGGTTTTCGTTACCTTCGACCTGCCTGAATTAATAAAAGAAGGAAAAATCCTGACCATAAACCACAGCGACTATCTGCTTGTGGAGTTTGATTTTGGCGAAGACCCTGAGTTTGTGGACATAATGGTGCAAAGACTGAAAGAAATCGGAATCAAGCCCATTATTGCTCACCCCGAGCGGTACGACTTCATTAAAGAGGACATTACCTTTGCACAACGTCTTATAAAACAAGGCTGCATCCTGCAGGCCAACAAAGGCAGTTTCCTGGGCAAATACGGAGAGCGTGCAGAAAACACAGCTACCGAGCTTGTAAAGCAAAAGCTTGTTTCTGTAGTTGCAAGCGACGCTCACAGCCCTTTCAGACGTACCCCTTACCTTATAGAGGCACGAAAAACCATCGGGGAGTTTGCCGATGCAGAAGCACTCTTCGAAACAAATCCCAAGAAAATTGTTATAAACCAACCCCTTTAACATCATAGCAAAACAAAAAAGCAGCCTTCAGAGGCTGCTTTCTTTATTCTGTGGGGATTTGCTGGGTTTCTCCGTAAAACTCTTTTGTTTCTGCTATTCTCACAACCTGGCTTTTATGGCTTTCCAGGAGCTTTGTTATAGCGTACATATCAATCCAGATTTCGTTCTGACTCTCTTTCTGACTTTCGTCAAAAACAAGCTCCATTCCTATGTGCAGATGGCTTGTTTCTATTCCGTTTACGTTCTCTTCTTTGGAATATCCCGTTCTGCCCACGTAACCGATAACCTGACCTGCTTTTACTGTTTCCCCCTCTGCCACATCAGGATGAAAAGGCCTGTTCTGCCGCAGATGGGCATAGTAATAATATCGCTTCTTATCAAAGGAGCGCACACCAATCCGCCAACCGCCATACTCATTCCAACCCATGGCCTCCACCACACCATCTTCAACGGCTATAACGGGTGTGCCTGTAGCCGCCATCATATCGTGCCCCAGATGAGGTCTGCTGTATCCATAGGTGCGCTGCGCACCAAAATCATCGTAATGGGAATAAGCAAAGCTCGCTCCAATGGGAGAATACACCACCAGACCATACTGTTTTTTGGTGCCGGTTTGTCCGTTTTCAGACTCCTTTAACTCGTAATCTCCAAGAAACCCTCCGAGCACAGCGGAATAGACCTGCTTATAATAATCGTAATATTTTAACTCCTTGCCCACTTTCTCTGCACTTTCTCCGCTTTCGAGCCTTCTTGCATACTCCAGCAGATGGGTGGTTTTATACTTTGAAAAATCTCCCCCATACTTTGCACCCAGAAAACTCAGAAGTTCAATCCAGCTTAAATGAACATCTCCTCCGTAGCTCTCTATATCCATCTCCAAAGCATCACAAAGAGCCTGATATGTAACATTAAACTCTGCATATTTTATGTAATCTCCCCGTGTCTTTGCGCCAATGGGCAACATTGCCCCTATAGCCGCTACAAGCACCAGAAAAAGGCTCATAATCCGCTTCACACAGCATTCCTCCCAGAGGATTATATGCACAGAGCGCACCAATAATCACAAAAAACAAAAGGCTCTGCCGACAAACAGCCGACAGAGCATATAGCCTTCTTTATATTTTCTTTTTGCAGAAATCCTTCATACAGCAGTTTTCGCAGACAGGTTTCGGAGCTTTGCACACAGCACGTCCGTGAAGCACCAATCTGTGACAAAAATCGTTTGATTCCTCCGCAGGCAAAAGCTCCCTGAGAATTTTCTCGATTTTTTCCTGTGTTTTTTCCTCATGCAGACCCAGACGGCGGGTAATACGGATGCAGTGGGTATCCACCACCACAGCGGGTTTTCCGTAAATATCCCCCACAATCAGATTTGCAGTCTTTCTGCCTACACCCTGCAGAGTAACAAGCTCTTCAATAGTATCGGGCACCTGTCCGTTATATTCAGAAATAATCCGCTTGGAAATCTCCACCAGGTCCTCGGACTTGGTACGGTAAAATCCGCAACTGTGTATAAGCTCTGCAATCTCTTTCACGTCTGCCTTTGCCATACTCTGTGCATCAGGAAAACGCTCAAACAAGGCAGGAGTAACCAGATTAACCCTTGCATCGGTGCACTGGGCAGCCAGTCGGGTTGCCACCAGAAGCTGAAAGGGGTCTTTATAGTCAAGGGAACAAATAGCATCAGGATATTCTTTTTTCAATGCTTCCACAGCCTTAAGCGCTATATTTTTCTTTGTCATATTATTCACCTCTTGCTGAATTTCTTTCTCCTTGCCACAAAAAGAAAGAACTGTATATCCAAAACTTGGGTTATTTTCTGTGCACACACTACTTCTTTGCAAAAAGCCTTTCTTTCAAAAAAACGCTGTGCTATAATCATAGCAAATCCTGCAAGGAGGCAGCTGTATGTTCAAAAACTATATTTTCGACCTTTACGGCACACTTATTGATATCCGCACAGACGAAGAAAACTCCGAACTTTGGAGAAAAATGTCTGTATTCTACGGATATCGCGGAGCAAATTACACCCCTTATGAACTTATGCAGAAATACAAAGAGCTCTGCACTGCAGAAAAAGCAAAAACAAAAACAGAGTTTCCCCGATATAAATACATAGACATCAATCTCACAAATGTGTTCAGCCAACTTTACAGCATCAAAGGCGTTAGTCCCACCCAGGAGCTTTCTGCCCTCACTGCAAATGTTTTCCGCTGTTACTCCACAGAGCACATCCGCCTTTATGACGGTGTCACAGAATTCCTCTCTGCATTAAAAAAGAAAGGAAAGCAGACTTTTCTTCTCTCAAATGCACAGAAAGATTTCACTGTGCCCGAGATTGATATGCTGAATCTGCGAAAGTACTTTACAGATATAATAATCAGCTCTGAAGTTTACTGCAGAAAACCCGACCCTCATATGTATGAAATTCTCTTTGAGCGCTACAATCTGAAAAAATCAGAAACCATTATGATTGGAAACGATTGTGTGTCTGACATAAGAAGTGCTTATAATTTCGGAATCAGCAGTCTGTACATTCATCAGGAGATATCTCCCCCTGTGTCAGAAAAGCTTAAAAGCAACTGGAGCATTATGGACGGAGATTTCACAAAAGTTATGCCTTTGATTCTGAAATAAGCCAAAGCATATTGCCAAAACAATAAAACTCCATTTTAAAACCGCACGCCTTTATGTGCGGTTTCTTTTTGTTTTATTACATTATACAACAACACCGTTCTTTTTTCAACACACCCTTTCTCTGTGCTAACCGCTTCCAAATCCGCACTAATACTGAGATTCTACCCACAGTAGAGTCCCGGTTTTTTCAGTTTACACGGCAGAAAAATATGGAGAGAGGCGAACCTAACCTTTCTGTTGATAAAGCCACACCTTGCCCTTATAATTTATTTATGAAAAATTTGGCTTTTCTGTATATGCGGACCCTTTGCAATGCAAAAGAGCATACTTTAGCTCTTCCTGCAATCTTCAAACAAGCAATCCGATATACCCGGGCATAAACACACAATCATCTGCCAAACCTTTTCTGCAGAAAAGGCCTTGCCCTAAAAACAAAGCCCGTATTTTACATTCAGACAACACTAAACTATAGCAATCAGACAAAACAAACACAAACGGAGGATTATTATGGCTTACGATTATATCATCAGTTGCTGTTCCTACACAGATATGTCATCAAAAGAAATGAACGATCTGGGCATCAAATACATCTGCACACCCTATATGGTAGATGGAAAAACCTACATCGACGACCTGGGCGAAACCACCTCATACGAAGAGTTCTACCAGGCTATGAAAGACGGTGCCATCACAAACACCTTTCAGCTCAACCAGAATGAGTTTGCAGATTATTTCAGAGAACTTCTCAAGACAGGTCAGGATATCATCCACGTAAGCCTTTCATCCGGTCTTTCCGGTGTTTCCAACTCCGCAAGACTTGCTATTGATGCAATGAAAGAGGAGTTCCCTGACCGCACAATCTATCTTGTGGATTCTCTGGCTGCTGCTGCAGGTCTTGGCCTTCTTATGTACACAGCTTCAAAGCTCCGCGACCAGGGTATGGGCATCGAAGAACTCTATAATTGGTTTGAAGAAAACAAACTTAACCTCCATCATTGGTTCTTCACCAGCGACCTTACCTATCTCGTTCGTGGCGGAAGAGTTTCAAAGGCCAGCGGTTTCATCGGCGGTGTGCTGAACATCTGCCCCCTCATGAACGTAAGCGACCAGGGCAAACTCATTCCCAGAGCAAAAATCCGCGGTAAGAAAAAGGTTATCACAGAAAACAACGTACATCTGGATTACCACACACCAAAGGCAAAGACCTTCATTCTTATCTGTAACCACACAGAGGCTTTTGACCCCGGTTATGAAATGGCAGCTCTCAAGAGATATGTCCGTTTCGTTTCAAGTGACCACGTCCTGAGAATGAACGTGGGCTGGG
>CALEIO010000125.1 GCA_937875885.1 uncultured Clostridia bacterium
CGTACAAAATGTTAAGCTTTCTATCAGTCACGGCATAACGTGACAATCAGCTTGTGTTTTGTGCTGATTCTGCATTTTGCAGATTCTGTGCAAACCCTTTTTGTCGGGTTTGCGAGACGTGAACTTCTTCTTTGTCATCGCAAATTTAGTTTGTGCATCCGGTGGGGGATTATACAGGAAATTACAGGTAACGGTTGCGTTTTAACTGCAGTATTCATTCATAACTGATTTAAGTTCCTCCAGAGTATCAAACTCAATGCCGGTGCGGAGTTTTTTCTGCACATCATAGGGCAGAGAGTTTACGGCTGTTGTAGTTTCAATGTAGGGGATTTCAATCCCCTTGATGTAGGCTACAATCCGCCCGTTTTTTTCTGTCAGCACATAGGTGTCAGAGGGGTCGGTCTGCAGGGTGGCAGAGTTGTATTTGTTTTTACCCGTTTCTGTTGTAACAGCGGCAATACCTGCCGAGGCAATAACACAGGCTGTAACTATAACGGCTGTAAGATAAAAGAGTTTTTTTATATTCATTTTCATAAACAACACACCTTCGCCGTTATTTTTTCACAAAAAATCGGTAATATTCATATCACATACTGACATATTATAAAAAAATGCATATTTATACTAAAATAACTTTAATTTTTTAAATGTTAGTGGTATAATAGCATATGTATGATTATAATCGGTCTCTATGTGCAACAATGTAAGTGTCTTTGCGGATGCTTCTGTGCACTTATCAGACAGATTAGATGTTCGCTTCCTATGAATCAAAGGAGGATGTTCACATGCGAAAAACTGACATAAGCAATTATAAGGCAAAGGACGAGACAAAGAACCAGCAGACCCCTGAAGTTGTAAAAACCATAGGCTTCGGTTTGCTTAAAGCTCTGCTTACTTTGATGCTTGTTTTCTTTATTGCCGGCGTGATTGTTTGTTTCAACGTTTTCTTCTACGTAATGGATATGGCAGCGCAGCCTTCGGGTATCGACCTGGATGCCCGTTCTCTGAACCTTTCCAGTTTTGTTTATGTGCAAGACTCTGAAACAGGAGATTTCTATGAATATCAGACCCTCTACGGTACAGAAAACCGTGTATGGGTTGATTATAACAAAATGCCTAAGGCTATGCCCGATGCTATCATTGCCATTGAGGACAAGCGTTTTTACGACCACAAAGGTGTAGACTGGCTCAGAACAGGTGAGGCTATGCTGAACCTTGCAGGAGGAGACGACTCCTTTGGTGCATCTACACTTACTCAGCAGCTTATCAAGAACCTTACCGAGGATGACGAGGTAAGCATCAACAGAAAAATCCGTGAGATTGTTAAAGCGCTGAAGGTTGAAAAAGAATATACTAAAGACGAGATTATGGAAGCTTACCTGAATGTAGTAAACTTTGGCGGAAGTTGCCAGGGTGTTCAGGCTGCAGCCCAGAGATATTTCGGCAAGGACATTTCCGAGTGTTCCATTGCAGAGTGTGCCGCTATCGCAGGCATCACCCAGAATCCCTCCAAGTGGGATCCTCTTGTTTATCCCGAGAACAACTACATCCGTCGAGAAGACGTTCTCTTTGCAATGCATCAGCAGGGCAAGATTACAGACGAAGAGTACGACAAGGCTATGGAAGAATCCGAGAATATGGAATTCCGCGATTACACCAAAGATGAAGATGACGATACTCCGGTAAATATTCAGAACTGGTATTTCGACGAGCTTGTTTTTGATCTCAGCAAGGATCTGGCTTCTTATTACAACATCAGCGAGTCAGCTGCTCTTGATAAGATTTACAGCGAGGGCCTTAAAATCTACTGCGCTATGGACGTAGAAGCACAGAAGATGATTGAGGAAGAAGCTCTGGATATTGATAAGTCAAGCAACCCCGATCTTCAGATCGGTATGACACTTATGGACTACACAGGCAGAGTTATTGCTACTGTAGGTAGCTCTAACCCCAAAGACGGTAACCTGGTGTTTGACAGAGCAACAATGTCTGTCCTCCAGCCAGGTTCATCCATCAAGCCTGTTGTAGCTTATGCAAAGGCTGTGGATAACGGTCAGCTCAACTGGTCTTCTGCTGTTTCTGACAGCCCCCTTGAAAGCTGGGTTTATGCAGACGGCACACTGGGTCCCAACAACTGGTACTCAACAGAGCACAAGAACGGACTCTTCCTTGTGGATGCAATCGAGTGGTCTTCCAACCGCTGTGCTGCAAACACAATCGAGATGATTGGTGGTGCAACTACTGCTTATGACCACGCAACAGCTTATATGGGATTCGATCACCTTAACGAAGATGAAGACCGCTATGGTATTGCGGCTTTCTCTCTGGGTGGTATGAACGGCGGTGTTACTGTCCGAGAAATGGCAGCCGCTTATACTTACATTGGCAACGGCGGACTTTATTACAAGCCCTATACTTACTACTACGTAACCGATCGTAACGATAAAATCATTATCGATAATCGTAACAATATGCCTATTCAGGTTTATTCTTCCGATACAGCATCAATTATGAACCGTCTGCTCAACTATAACGTTGAGAACTGTATGCACACCTTTGCTGCTTACGCTAACGTTTACGGCTGGGAGATTGCAGGTAAGACAGGTACTACAAACGATGATAAGGACAGCTGGTTCTGCGGTGGTTCACCTTATGCAACCCTTGCTGTATGGACAGGCTTCGATGATCCCCAGCGCATCTGGTCTCCCGGTACTATGGTAGCGGCAGATACATTCTCCGATGTAATGTCCAGATATCTTGAGGATAAAGAGCACAAGGACTTTGAGCTTTCATCAAATATCGAACGTCTGGAATACTGCACACACACAGGTAAACTTGCAACAGATATCTGTAAGGATACAAGATGGGGCTGGTACGACAGCGACCGACTCCCCTCTGACTGTGTATCTCATGCAGGTCCCAACATCAGCTCTGACGAGGACGAAACAACGGCTCCTTCATCAACAGGCACAGAGCCCGAAGAAACCACACAGGCTGAAACAATCGGAATTTCTATTGATGTTCCTGTGGAAACCGAAACTGTTGAACAGACCACAGACCCGATTGAATAAGGTCAAAAACAATATGTTTAATTTGGATGCAGGCAAATATTCTGCGTCTGTAACAATAAATTGAAATGCTATAACAAAGGGGTATACAAAATGATTTCAGTAGCATTAATGGGACACGGAGTTGTAGGCTCAGGTGTAGCCGAGATTCTTACATCCCATAAACAGAAGCTCTTCTCCTCTGTAGGTGAAGAAATCTATCTCAAACATATTCTCGATTTAAGAGAATTCCCCGAAAGCCCTCTCTGTGACAGATTCACAAAGGATTTCGAGGTTATTGCAAGCGACAGAGAAGTTCGTGTTGTTATTGAGACAATGGGCGGTGTAAACCCTGCCTATGAGTTTACAAAGCGTTGCCTTTCTGAGGGCAAGAGCGTTGTAACCTCCAACAAAGAGCTTGTTGCACGTCACGGTGCAGAGCTTCTGCAGATTGCAAAGGACAACAATGCAAACTATCTTTTTGAGGCAAGCGTTGGTGGCGGTATCCCCATCATCAGACCCATCAGCCAGTGCCTTGCTGCAAACGATATCAATGAAATTGCAGGTATTCTCAACGGTACAACCAATTTCATCCTCACCAAGATGATTAACGAGAATATGGCTTTTGACACAGCTCTTAAGATTGCTCAGGACCTGGGATATGCAGAGCGTAATCCCGAGGCAGACGTAGAGGGTCACGATGCTTGCCGCAAGATTTGTATTCTTGCTTCTCTTGCCTACGGCAGACACATCTATCCTGACAATGTACATACCGAGGGTATCACCAAGATTACTCTTGAAGATGTAGAGTATGCAGCTTCCTGGGGCGGAGTTATCAAGCTCATCGGAAAATGCAGACTTCTGGAGTCAGGTCTTATGGACATTGTTGTAGCTCCTATGTTTGTGCCCTGCACAAGCCAGCTTGCAAACATCAACGATGTATTCAATGGTATTATGGTACGTGGCGACTGCACAGGCGATGTAGTATTCTACGGCAAGGGTGCAGGTATGCTTCCCACAGCATCTGCTGTTGTAGCTGATATTGTTGACTGCTGCAAACACCTTAAAGCACGTAAGCGCCTCTTCTGGGTTGATACAAAGGGCGAGGAGTGCATTGCTGACTACAAGGAGTCACTTACAAAGATATATCTGCGCTGTATCTCACAGGATGCAGAGGCTGCATATAATAAAGCACAGGATATATTCGGCGGTGTTATCCGCCTGACAAGAGCAGATGCCGATGCAACAGAGTTTGCATTTGTTACAGAGAATGAGATGCCTTACGGCGACATCCTCAAGGCACAGGCAGAGCTTGAAAATGCCGGCATCAAGGTAGCATCCGCTATCAGAATCGGTAATTTATAATACAGAAAGGTAGAAACACATGAGCTTAATCGTAATGAAATTCGGCGGCTCTTCCGTTGCAGATGCAGATCGTGTCCGCAATGTTGCAAGAATCGTAACCGAAAGTTATAAAAAGGGCAATGACGTTGTTGTAGTTGTATCCGCACAGGGCGACACTACAGACGACCTCATTGCAAAGTACAAGGAGATTGACCCCAACGCCTTTATGACCGTAGCTTCGGTTATGGGTGTCTATGGTCAAGGTTTTCAGCCGATTAAACTCTAAATTATGGCCGCCTATACCATCGAACTCGTCGCACAATTCGACTCTGCGCTTATCGCTCCCATAGCCGATATGCTTGCGCAACTCACCGCCCGAGAATATCCTTTTAGCGAGCGGGAGCTGCGTGCGATTGTCGAAGATACGGCCTCGAAGTTATTTATTATGCGAGACGATGAGCGCATTATGGGTATGCTTACCCTCGGTCACTACACCTCGCCTACGGGCCGCAAGGTGTGGGTTGAAGAT
>CALEIO010000126.1 GCA_937875885.1 uncultured Clostridia bacterium
GAGCGTGTCCACCGGATACTTTAATAACCTGACCTGTAAGCATTTTTGCGCGCTCACTTGCCAGAAACAGGATGGTGTCAGCAATGTCTTCAGGCTGAATCAGCTGACCCATGGGTATGATGGGGATAACCTCTTTTTCAAAGTCAGGGTCAATCCAGCCTGTCTGGGTGGAACCGGGTGCAACACAGTTTACTGTGATGCCGTATTTTGCAACCTCAAGAGCGACGCTGCGGGTGAGGGCTTCAAGAGTTGCTTTGCTGGCACCGTAAGTAATCTGACCTGCAAAAACCTGTGCGGCATCAGTGGAAAGATTGATGACTCTGCCGTAATTGCCCCGGTTGGTTACAAATTCACGGGTCATCAGGATGCTTCCGCGGACATTCACCGCAAAAGTATCGTCAATGATGCTTTGGGTGATGGTTTCGATGGTGTCGATGCCGTCCATATCTCCGTCAGCAGCATTGTTAACCAGGATATCTACCTTGCCGAAACGGGACAAGGCCTGAGCATAAATTTCTTTTACAGCGTTTTCGTCGGAAATGTCGCTTTCTATAATAAGGTAATCAGCATTGATTTCTTTAAGTTTGCTTTCAACAATATCCGCATTGCCTGCATTGGCGGCAAAATATCGGTCCGCTCCGTTTGTATGGATTTTAGTTTCGTCAAAGGCGCGGGGGATTCGCTTGTACACAAGAATCACCTTTGCGCCTTCACGGGCAAAGGCAAGTGCTGTGGTGGCACCGATGCCCTGGGGGTTGTTGGCGCCTGTGATTATAGCAACTTTATTTTTTAATCCGTAATCTGCCATTCTGAATCTCTCCTTAAAAAGGATTTTGGTATCTGATATTATTCTATCATAAATTTTGCAAAAAGAAATAGGTTGAACAAAAGAAAACTCCGAAGTAAAATTCTTCGGAGTTTTGATAGTTTAATGGTTAAAACTTTTAACCCAGTTTATTAATGAACCCAGGTGAGTATTTTCTCTTACAGTGCCCAGCATATAATCTGTTACAGGTCCATTTTTTCTCATTTTTTCGAGAATCGCTTCCTGAAGTTCTTCTACTGACATTTCCTCATAAGGCTTGTTAAGCTTCAGAGTGACTGCTTTTTTGTGTGGCTCAGCTTTGGGGGTTTCAGGTTCGGATGAAGCTGATTTTTCAGCAACGGTTTCTGTTTTTTGCGGCTCTGATTTTTTCGCTTTGGCAGGGGTCTGCTTTGGTTTTTCTGCCTTTGCCGAGGCAATCGCAGAGGTTGTAAGGGGTTTTGGTGTTTTTTCAATTTCTACTGATTTTACAGGGGTGAGGATCTCGCCGAGAGAGGTGTCGGAAATCCAGATTTCACCGTTGTTTGCAGAAGCTTTAAGCTGAATTTTGCCGTTGTTTGCAGTTGCTTTTTCTCCCGATAAGGCGCCGATGTACTCGTTGCCGTTGCAGGGGAGATTGAATGTAATGTCATTGTCGCTGTTGTTTACAGTAATGATTACAGATTTACCGCAGTAGGAACGCTCATAGGCAAAGTGTGTGGTCTGCAGCTCAAGTTCTTTGTAGTCACCCAGAGAGAGCGCGGGAATGTTTCTGCGGATTTTGCCCAGAGCGGCAATGAGTTTTGTGCAGGGATTGGTTTTGACAGCATCTTTGTAATCTGCAAGTTTTAGCTCAGGTCTCAAAACATGGTCGGATTCCTTAACTTTTCTGCCCTCAATGCCGAACTCGGAACCGTAGTAAACAGAGGGGATACCCGGCAAAGTATAGAGCATAATGTGCACGGGTGCAAAGTGGGCTTTGTTGTTGAGCTTTGTATAAATGCGCTCCACATCGTGGTTGTCTGCAAAAGCGTAGAGTCTGGAGCAGTCGCCCACCATATTGTTAACGTATTTGATTGTGTGAGCAAGTTCAAAGAAGTTGTGTTCGTTGAAAGCAGAGTGAAGTGCTTTGTGAAGGGTATAGTTTGTAACGGAGTGTAGGGTAGAATCGTTCACCCAACGGGAGTAATCTCCGTGGATAACCTCTCCCATAAGCCAGAAATCGGGTTTAATCTGATTTGCTACCTGTCGGAATGCTTTCATATAATCAAAGTCCATTACGTCTGCGGCATCAAGACGGATTCCGTCAATGTCAAATTCCTCTGCCCAGAAACGGATAACATCACAGATGTAATCTCTTACGGCGGGATTGCGCTGATTGAGCTTCACAAGCAGGTCGTAGCCACCCCAGTTTTCGTAGGAAAAACCGTCGTTGTAAGAGTTATTGCCGTAGAAATTCACGTTACAATACCAGTCTTTGTAAGGTGAGTTTTCTCTGTTTTTCTGGATGTCTTTGAAAGCAAAGAAATCTCGTCCCGTGTGGTTGAATACGCCGTCAAGAATTACGCGGATGCCCTGCTTGTGACACTGGGCAACAAAGTTGACAAGGTCTTTGTTTGTGCCAAGTCTTGAGTCCAGCTTTTTGTAGTCGGTGGTTTCGTAGCCGTGACCCACAGACTCAAATAAGGGACCAATGTAAATTGCATTACAGCCGATTTCTTTTATATGAGGAAGCCAGGACAAAAGAGTGTTGAGCCTGGGGACAGGTTTGCTGTAATCGTTTAGCCTGGGTGCGCCTGTCATTCCCAAAGGATAAATGTGATAAAAAACGGCTTCGTTGTACCATGCCATAAGTGGCCTCCTGAATAAAAGAGTTGTCTAAAGAATTTTAGCGCAGAAAACTGAAATCAGTTTACCACAAAAAAGCAAAAAAATAAATAGTTTTTTGATGTTGTAACTGATTTGTGATATAATATAGTCGGTTTCTATGAGAAGATTCTGATGGCAATGTTGCTTTGGAAGGAGAAAAAATTATGAATACTTTCGACAGTAGCAAATTTGAAATGTACAAAGCTGAAGCAAAAGAAAAATGGGGCAATACAACCGCTTACAAGGAACATACAGAAAAAACAAAGAATTATTCAGAGCAAAAGTGGGATGTTCTTGCCAAAGGAATTGACTGCATTATGGCAGAGTTTGCGATGTGTATGAAAAAGAGCGAATCGCCTGATTCTGCCGAAGCGCAAAGTCTTGTAAAGACCCTGCAGGAGTATATCACAGAGAATTACTACCTTTGCACAAATGAGATTTTAGCAGGTCTTGGTCAGATGTATGTTGCTGATGGACGTTTCAAAAACAACATCAATAAACACGCCGAAGGCACCGCTGCATTTGTATGTGCGGCAATTGAAGTTTATTGTTGCAAGTAATATTCGGCTTATGAGGATTGTGAGTATATAGAATTATAACGCTTTACGGAATAATGCAATCCGTTCGATAAAATTGATTTTTGAGGGGTGGCTTTATGAAATTAGAAACAGATAGATTGACATTGCGTCGTTGGGCAGAAACAGATGCTGAAAGTTTGTACGAATATGCTAAAGACCCAGCTGTTGGTCCGATTGCAGGTTGGCCCCCGCATAAAAGTGTTGCCGAAAGTTTAGAGGTTATTAGAAATGTGTTAAATGGTTCTCAGTGTTATGCCATATGCGAAAAAGATAGTAATCAAGCAATCGGTGCTATAGAACTTAAATTGAAAGGTCACACAGATATGACCGAAAAAGATGATGAGTGTGAACTTGGATATTGGCTTGGAAAGCCCTTTTGGGGGAGAGGTTATATCCCTGAAGCGGCAAGGGAACTTTTGCGCTATGGGTTTGAAACGCTTGGAATGACCACTATCTGGTGCGGATATTATGATGGGAACAACAACTCAAAAAGGGTACAAGAAAAGTTGGGCTTTACTTATCATCATACTTGTAATGAAGTTGAGGTGCCGTTGATGAACGAAATAAGGGTTGGTCATACTAACTTTATAACAAAAGAAAGTTGGCGTGCTTTGATTTTACGAGATAAAGATTCTGTTAAGAATCCTTATGACTTGTGAAGATTGAGGAAACATTGGATAAATGTTGATTTACGATATTAATATAATTGACTTAATAAACTTAAAGTTGTTTAGCAGTTGAAAAAATTAGACTTATAGGTGAACAGATGATAAAGAATATTGCAAATATACTTACTGGCTTTCGTATTTTTGGAAGTGTTTTATTGCTATTCTTTCCTGTATTTTCGGTGGCGTTTTATAGCATATATTTCCTTTGTGGTTTTAGTGATATGATAGACGGTGCAATAGCAAGAAAGACAAACAGCACTAGCGTAGTAGGTTCAAAAATGGATACTGTAGCTGACATTATGTTTGTAACAGCTTCCTTGATTAAGATTCTGCCAACAATCCATATTTCTTGGTGGTTATGTATATGGGGAAGTGTAATTGCAATTATTAAGATTGGTAATATTATATGGGGATATATTTCTAAAAAAGAGTTTATATCTCTACATACTATAATGAATAAGATTACTGGTTTGTTATTGTTTCTTTTGCCTTTAACATTGTGTTTTATAGAATTGCAATGCAGTTTTGCCGCGGTATGTTCAGTAGCAATGTTTTCGGCAATTCAAGAAGGAATTTATATTATAATAGGTTGTGAAGGCAAGTGAGCCTGTTCTAATTTATCGGTTAGTTTAACAATATGGAAAAACACCCTATGATTTTAAGGTCATAGGGTGTTTGTTGGTTTTGAGCCGGATTAATAATGACAGTAAAAGAAAAACCCCGAAGCCATAAAGGTTTCGGGGTTTGTTGTTGTTTTGAAATAATCGCCGAAGCAGAAATTATCTCTTGGAGAACTGGGGAGCTCTACGTGCGCCCTTGAGACCGTACTTCTTACGCTCTTTCATTCTGGGATCACGTGTGAGGAAACCAGCCTTCTTAAGTGTAGCTCTGAGAGCCTCGCTGTCATACTGAAGGAGTGCTCTGGAGATACCGTGACGGATTGCACCAGCCTGGCCTGTTACGCCGCCGCCTGCAACTCTGCAAACTACGTCGAACTTTGCGCCTGTCTCTGTAAGCTCGAGGGGCTGACGAACGATGAGCTTCAGTGTCTCAAGACCGAAGTAATCGTCGATGTCACGATCGTTAATTGTAATCTTACCAGTACCCTGATACAGACGAACTCTTGCTACAGAGCTCTTTCTTCTGCCGGTACCGTAGAAATAAGGTGCCTTATCGTACATTCTATTTTGCCTCCTTCTTACATTTCCCAAGCCTCAGGCATCTGTGCCTGGTGCTTGTGCTCTGCACCTGCGAACAAACGCAGACGGAGCATCTGTGCTCTACCCAGTGTGTTAGAGGGAATCATACCCTTAACAGCAAGCTCCATTGCCTTTTCGGGTCTGGTAGCCATAAGTGTTTTGTAGTCAGTCTCTTTGAGGTGACCAACATAGCCTGTGTGTCTCTGCCACTTCTTCTGAGTGAGCTTGTTACCTGTAAGAACAGCGTCTTTGCAGTTGATGATAACAACGTGGTCACCGCAATCTACGTGGGGAGTGAAAGTAACCTTGTGCTTACCTCTGAGAAGAGTAGCAGCCTCAACTGCAACCTTACCAAGGGGCTTGCCTGCAGCGTCGATCACATACCACTTGCGCTCAACCTCGCCTTTTTTAGCCATAAAAGTTGACATAAGCGTTGCCTCCTAATTTAAATACTTTTTTTCTGCTTGAGTATAATATCACAGGCGCAAAATTAAGTCAATACTTTTTTATAAATATTTTAATCTATCTCTTTTAGTTCTCGTGAATGCTCTGTAATACTCGCAAATGCTCCCAAATTCTCATTTGCTATTTTTGAAAAACTTTTTGAATCTTACCTCAAAAGTAGTCATATTTTTTGAAAAAAGCCCTTTAATATGGGAAAATAGTGTGATATAATTATACCATTAATGTAAGGACTGTGAGTGCCTTGCAAAGAGTATTTATATCTGAAAGGATGATTTTAATGTATAGACTGGGAATTGACCTGGGCGGCACAAACATTGTTGCGGGTGTTGTAGACGATAATTACAACATCGTTGCGAAGGCTGATTGCAAAACTAACGTACCTCGTCCCGAGGCAGAGGTTTGCGATTCTATGGCAGAGGTTGCTCTTGCAGCTATCGCAAAAGCAGGCATCACAATTGACGATGTGGCAAGTATCGGTATCGGTGTACCCGGCGCAGTAAACCCCGTAACAGGTATTATTGAATATTCTGCAAATCTTTTCTTCCACAACTGGAATGTTGTTGAGATGATGGAAGAGAGACTTGGCAAAAAAGTTATCATAGAAAATGATGCTAATGCTGCGGCATACGGCGAATTCCTTGCAGGCTCTGCAAAGGGTGCAAGAAATGCAATTGCTATCACAATCGGCACAGGTGTTGGCGCAGGTATTATTATCGACGGCAAAATCTACTCCGGCTCCAACTATGCAGGCGCAGAGATGGGTCATATGGTAATTGTTAAGGACGGCAAGGAGTGTGCTTGCGGCAGAAAGGGTTGCTGGGAGGCTTATGCTTCTGCATCTGGTCTTATCGCTCTTACAAAGGAAGCTATCCTCAAAGAGAAGCCTGACTATTCTTATATGCTTTCTCTGTGTGATGGTGACATTAACAATGCAAACGGCAGAACTGCTTTTGATGCTCTCCGTGCAGGTGACGCAAACGGTACAGCTGTAGTTAACGAATACCTGGGCTACCTTGCTTGCGGTCTTATCAATGCTATCAACATCTTCCAGCCTGACGTGCTCTGCATCGGCGGTGGTGTTTCCAACGAAGGCGAGACTCTTCTTGCTCCTCTGCGTTCTATCATTGAAGCAGAGCGTTACACAAAGCACAACCCCAAGCAGACAGTAATTTGCAAAGCAACTCTGGGTAACGATGCAGGTATCATCGGCTCCGCTTGCCTTGATGATATTTATTGATAGATTTTATCAAATGAATTTGTAAAAAATTAACGCACCTACAATTTTGTAGGTGCGTTTTTGTTGTGGGTTTATTGTTTTTTGCTGGCTCTTGCTGCCATAAATTTGTTAAACAGTTTCATTGCAGGGGGCTCGATAAATTTGATTCTGAGGAAATCGATAAAACTGCAGACTGTGAAAACAAGGAGAACACTTATGATGGCGTGAGCATAGATGCTTGAGGTGCCATAGTAGCTATTGTTTTTCAGAACAGTGTTCCACAACCAGTTGCGCATTGTATCGCTGTTGCTGTGAATAAGAAGGACGCCGTAGGTTGTTGCGCCAATGGTGTTGACAAGTTTTACATAAGGTATCCTCATATTTCTGAAGAACATAAATGCGGAGAAAGCAACCAGAAGCGCAAAGGGCTTGTTGGAATCGCTGAGGAAATAATAGGGAGTGTCTCCGCTGATTATTTTGACTTTATCTCCGTACAAGAAGATAGCTATAACACTTGCAACAGACAAGAGAATGCTGCAAATCATCACCGGTCCCCATATTTTGTTATTGTTGAACTTTTCGCAAGGATGAAGCTGTACAAAAGATGCAATAAGGTACAGTACAAAGAACCAGGAAATATAGTTCAGCTTTACAGAGAACCAGGGGACAGTGGCCATAAATGTGTATGCAAACAGGAGAATGGCAATCAGTGTAAGATGACTGTGCTTGGTAAGCTGGGATATGAGAATGTTTGCAAAAGGAATGAGCAGATAAAAAATCAGGAAGCAGTCTGTGAATCCGCTGGCAACTGTTGTAGTGGGGAAGAAAGTGTTGAGTAATGATGTGAGAGAAATGGTCTCCAGACCCGCAAAAAAGAAAATAACAAAGATGGTTATTTTGTAGAACATTACTTCAAACAACAGCTTGAAATACTTTGATGCCGTAATTTTGGATTTACACATAAAGTAACCGGTTATCAGCACAAAGCAGTTTATGCCTGTTTTGCCCCATGCGCCTAAAAGCACAAGGAATATATTTGCTGCTGAAAACCTGTTGCCCTCAAGCACAGATTGGAAAATATCTGAATTGATCACATAATGGTGTGCGACAATCAGAAGCATTGTGATAATACGGAAAAGTTCCAGGTTGGAGGAGCGTTGCTTTGTGTTTTGAGAGGGGAGTTTTTTCATAATAATCTCAGCTCCTGTGTGGTTTTAACGGATAAAGTTTGTGCGGACGATTGCTTCTCTTTCGGGAACGCCGTATTTTTCTTTGCCGAGGGCGATGCTCTTCATAAGGAAAGCCATATTTTTTGCCAGGGTGCGCATGGACTGAAGGCCCTCTGCGTCCTGTTCTGCTTCGCCGGGTTTTGCACCGTGGATGCTGTTCCAGTACTGACCTGAAGCTACGGGCATACCGCTTATGGTGAAGAATTTGTTGAGCTCGTCGAAGGTGGAAGAAAGACCGCCGCGACGTGCAGAAACAACAGATGCGCCGACTTTCATTGTTTTGTCAAAGTTTGAGCTGTAGAAAAGTCTTGTGAGGAAAGCCATAAGGGTAGCGTTTGCAGAAGCGTAGTAAACGGGGCTGCCTACAACAAGTCCGTCGCAATCGCGGAATTTATTGATGGTGTCGTTTACAATGTCGTCGTAAACACACTTGCCGCTGGTGTGGCAGGCTCCGCAGGCAATACAGCCGCGGATTTCCTGTGCGCCTACCTGAAGAATTTCTACATCGAAGCCTTCCTCAAGAAAAATTTTTTCCATTTCCTTGAGCGCTACTGCGGTGTTGCCCTTTGCACGGGGGCTACCGTTAATCATTAATACTTTCATATCATATACCTCTGTTCTGTTAATTTTATGTACCATTGCCATTATATCACAGAAACCTTATAATTACAAACTAATTGTGTGCAATCATTGTGCACAATCTTTGTTAATAAAACCTTGTGTTTTTTTGTATCTGTATATATAATAAAAGAAAGAGGATAAGATTTTTTCTTTGATATATTAATTCTGATTTGTTCAGTAAATTCAGAAGGATTTCTGTTGATGAAAGGGGTCTTTTATATGACCGTAAAGCGAGATGTGTTCAGACGGATTTTGAGCGTGGTGCTCTGTGTGCTTATCCTGCTTACTGTGGTACCTTTTGCGCTTTCTGCAGGTGCAAGTGCTTCTGCGCAGACAGACACCAGGGTGGTTGACCCATCTACTATGGACGACTGGAAGAAGATATTCCTTTCTGAAAATTCAAACACAGAGAATGCGGGCAGAATCTGGACAGATAAATCTGTATTTACCGATGCATCAGCATTTACCGACTCTGTAGAGATGATGAATTCCGATGAGAATTTTCTGGTGGCTCTTTCTGCCATTGCAGCAAACAAATCCATCACAGGGTATTCTCAAGTGCCTACAGATACAATGTTTGTCCTGGATATTTCCCGCTCAATGGGTGCAAACACCCAGCCCGGAGATAAAAACAACAATGCAGTGCAGGAACTTGTAGATAGCACAAACCTTGCAATAAGAAAGCTTCTGGAAGCAAATAACAACAACCGAGTAGGAGTTGTACTCTATTCGGGTACATATTCATCAGACAAAGCTGCTGATGCGGATAGCGCTATGGTTATTCTTCCTATGGGCAGATATGAGCACGTTCAGGGTGAGTATCTGATTAAGGATAACCACGTTTTCAAGGTGGGAGAAATCAACTTTACTGCAGAAAGCGTAAAGGTGAATTCTGCGGTTACCTGTAAGGGCGAAGCTGTGCAGGAAGCAGAGAGAGAAGTTTTTGGTGGCACTTTTGTTCAGGGCGGTGTTTATGCGGCAATGAAAGAGTTTCTGAATGTGGAAGATACTGCTATCAGAAACGATGCGTTCCAGTCAGGCACAAAGAGACTCCCCGTTCTTGTTCTTATGAGCGACGGTGTGGCTACATCCGCTACTACCAACTATATGGGTGAGGGCGGCTCAATCGGTGCTGCTGATATGGGTAACGGAACAACTCCTGAAGCGGAGCTTGCTTCTGCAATTCCTTTTGCAACACAGCTTACCTGCGCATACGCAAAAGCAAAGATATCCGAACATTACGGCAGAGACGGCCTTTTTTATACATTGGGATATAATGTAAAATCCACACCTGTGCTTGACCCCGAGAGTTCAAGCGATACTCACACTCACTGGGAAACATACAATATTACAGAAGCAGGTGGCTTTATGCAGCTGGCTGTAGACAGCTCCTATGTGAGCAATGGCTGGTGGGGTGAGGGTCACTGGGATACCCAGTACAAAACTGTTGAAAAATCCCGCTATGAGCTTGAAGAGCATTATGTTGATCAGTATTTCTCAACAGGAGAGGATATGAGATCTGCATTTGTTGACATAACAGAAAAGATTATAGAGAAATCCTTGTACTATCCCACACAGGTTGACAGCGGCAACAAAGATTTTGACGGATATGTTGAGTTTATCGACGATATCGGTCAGTTTATGGAAGTTAAAAATGTTCAGGGAATCCTTCTGGGAGACATCCTCTTTACAGGCAATAACATTGCAAGTAACTTTGTTGGTGATGGCGGAAAGCTTGGTACAATAGAAAACCCCAGTAACCTTGGGGATGAAATGATTCGTGCGGTTAAGGCAAGACTGGGAATAGAAAAAACTGCTGATGCACAGAAGCTTGTTGACGATGCCTACAAGGCAGGACAGCTTGCTTACAATGCAGAAACAGGGGAGTACAGCAACTATATCGGCTGG
>CALEIO010000127.1 GCA_937875885.1 uncultured Clostridia bacterium
AAATCACTAAAGTCATAATTATCCAAATCAGAACCATAATGCCCCGTATGAATTCCAGTTAATACAATTTCTTTATAACCGTTTTGTACTAGTTTTTTAACCTCATCTATAACCGACTCGTGACTGCGGCAGCTTATCTGTCTGCCCTGATGATAGGCAAGCGCGCAAAAGTTGCACGCGCCGTAACAACCACGGTTGTGAATAATTGAAAATTTAACTTCGTTTATTGCGGGCACACCGCCCATTTTTTCATAAGACGGGTGATAATCGCGCATAAAAGGTAGCGCGTACACCTCGTCCATTTCCTCCGTTGTAAGCGGAGGCATGGGCGGATTTTGTATAACTATTTTATCGCCGTGGCGCTGAATTACCGTTTTGCCGCGAACAGCATCGTGTTCTTGCTGCTGAATACGGCAGGACTTTGCATAATGCTTTTTACCCTGCTCTGTATCGGCAGATACAGCTTCAAACGAGGGACACTCCTTAACAGGACCCGGTGTGTACTCATGGGTTTTTACTGCATAGCAAGTGCCTCTGATATCAGTGAGAGTCTTTATGCTCTCCCCTACATTGAGTCGGTCTGCAAGCTCAACAATGTGCTTCTCACCCATTCCGTACATAAGCAAATCTGCCTGAGAATCAATGAGAATTGAGGGACGTACCTTGTCATCCCAATAGTCATAGTGGGCAAAACGTCGCAATGATGCCTCCAGACCACCAATAGAAATTAAAGCATCGGGAAATAATCTGCGCAAAGTCTGACTGTACACAATAACCGCTCTGTCAGGTCGAGCACCTGCTTTGCCACCGGGTGTGTAGGCATCGTCACTACGCTTCTTTTTGGCTGCTGTGTAGTGTGCAACCATAGAGTCGATATTACCGCTGTTTACAAGGAATCCAAGACGTGGCTCACCAAAGCGCAGATAGTCTGCATCGCATCGGGGCTGTGACAGAATACACACACGATAGCCTGCAGATTCAAGAACGCGGGATATTATAGCTGTGCCGAAAGAAGGATGGTCAACATAAGCATCGCCTGTAACAAAAACAAAATCAGGCTTGTCCCATCCCAGTTGCAGCATTTCTTTTTTTGTAATAGGTAAAAAGGGCATAATTGTTACCTCTCTGTTTGATTAATATATTATATCACATTGAATAATCAAATACAACCGAGGGAGTTTTATATTTCCAGGAGTTTTTTTGCAATAAAGTATTTACAAAATGTACCCTTTTGAGTTAAAATATCTATGAATTTTTCAATAATATATATGGATAAATTCACAGTCCAAAAACGGAAGGTTTGATACTAATGATCAGAATAGGTATTTTCGGATACGGAAATCTTGGCAGAGGCATTGAGAGTGCTATCCGTCAGAATCCCGATATGGAGCTTGTTGCAGTATTCACAAGACGTGACCCTGCTGCTCTTAAAATCAACACAGAGGGTGTTGAGGTTGCAAGTGCAAACAACGTAGCTGACTATAAAGATAAAATTGATGTTATGATTCTTTGCGGCGGAAGTGCTACTGACCTGCCTGTGCAGACACCTGAACTCGCAAAGATGTTCACTGTAGTTGACAGTTTTGATACACATGCTAAAATCCCCGAGCACTTTGCAAATGTTGATGCTGCTGCAAAAGAGGGCGGAAATATTGCAATGATTTCTGTAGGCTGGGATCCCGGTATGTTCTCTCTCAACAGACTTTATGCAGGTGCTGTACTCCCCGAAGGCAAAGACTACACATTCTGGGGCAAGGGTGTAAGCCAGGGTCACTCCGATGCTATCCGCAGAATCGAGGGTGTTCTGGATGCAAAGCAGTACACTATCCCTGTTGAAGCTGCTCTGGAGGCTGTAAGAAGTGCTTCTGCGCCCGAGCTTACCACAAGAGAAAAGCACACAAGAGAATGCTTTGTTGTAGCAGAGGAAGGTGCAGACCTGGCTCGAATTGAAAAAGAGATCAAGAAGATGCCCAACTACTTTGCTGATTATGACACAACTGTACACTTCATCTCTGCAGAAGAGTTAAAGCGTGATCACTCCGGTATTCCCCACGGTGGCTTTGTTATCAGAACAGGCAAAACAGGCTTTAACAAAGAGCACAATCACGTTATTGAATACAGCCTTAAGCTTGACTCCAACCCCGAGTTTACATCTTCTGTAATTGTTGCTTTTGCAAGAGCTGCTTACAGACTCAGCACACAGGGTGACTGCGGATGCAAAACTGTTTTTGACATTCCCCCTGCCCTGCTCAGCATCAAGAGTGCAGAGGAACTCAGAAAAGAACTGCTTTAATCCAAAATCATACGAGGACTTGATTTCTCCAGATTTCAAGTCCTCTGTTTTTTACCGATGTTTCGGATAAAATTCTATTGACAACAGGTGTTTGATGTGTTACAATAATCCTTGCACGATACGGAGAGGTGTCCGAGCGGTTTAAGGAGCTAGTCTTGAAAACTAGTGATACCGAAAGGTACCAAGGGTTCGAATCCCTTCCTCTCCGCCAATTAAATAATAACTTAATTTAAGTTCACCAATATTCGGAGGATTACTCAAGTGGTGAAGAGGCTCCCCTGCTAAGGGAGTAGGTCGGGTAACCGGCGCGAGAGTTCGAATCTCTTGTCCTCCGCCAGAAAAACGACAGGTTTTATGCCTGTCGTTTTTCTTTTGCACACTACAAAACAGCATCTGCTGATACTACTATTTCAATATGGTATTCATATCAATTTCTGTTGTCGGTTTAATACCGACTTTTTCTTTTTAATATTATGTAAAGTATACTTGACATTCTACTCAATAATGTATATAATTAAATTGTAAAGTTTGCTTTACATAAGGAGGGGATTTTTTGAAAAATAGAATCAAGGATTTAAGAAAAGAAAACAACATCACACAAGACAATCTTGCAAATGCAGTTGGTGTAACCAGACAAACTATCATTTCATTGGAAAACGGCAAATACAATGCCTCTTTACACCTTGCGCATAAAATAGCACAGTATTTTAATGTTAAGATTGAAGATATCTTTATTTTCGAGGAGGAGTAATTATGAATTTCAAAAAGAAATTGCAAATCAGACTCATTGTTTCCATAACACTTCTGTTAATGGGCATTGGTATTATCATTTCATCCAACATTCTTGACAACAGCCACCACCTTTCTGCTTACGGACTGGCGCTTGCTGTAATCAGCATAGTACGTATAAGAAACTACTTTCTTATTACCAAGTCTGACGAAAAAATCAGAAAACAGGAAATTGCAGAAACAGATGAGCGTACTCTGCATATTGCCAACAAAGCCAGAAGCCTTGCTTTTTACATTTATATAATTATATCAGCCGTTGCCGTTATTCTGTTTCAGCTGACAAACAAGGAAGAATTAGCATTGGTTACTTCTGCATCTATCTGCACAATGTTGATTATTCACTGGATATGTTACTTTGTAATCAGCAAAAAGCACTGATATATCCCATAATCCTGAGGACCTGCTGAAACAGGTCCTTTTTTATTGCTAAAAAATCAGGATAAAATATAGGAATTATATAATTTGTTACAAAAAGTTACACCATTTTCGCAAATTTACATTTTGTATATATTGTATAAAAGTTGATTGTTATCACAATATTTATTGTTTCTTAACAAAGTTTCGCATAAAAAGGGTTGCATTGAAGGCTAGTGTATGTTATAATGATTACAATATTGTAATCAATGTAATTTATTATGTAAGATATAATGCACACTATGTTGTTTTTTGGGGAGATGCTCCCCTGTTTTCGGAGGTTATTTTCAATTATGAATCGTTTAAGAAAAGTTCTTTCTTTAATTCTTATACTTATTATGATGGTCACACTTACTATTGTAGGTGGTGCTCTGACACATACATCTGCAGCAGGTACCGGCGTTGGCCTTGCTGAACACGCACTCAACGCTTACTACAGCGGCTGGAGTTATGTTTACGGAGCTGCAAGCGTAGGTGCTGTCGACTGTTCAGGACTCATTTATATGTATTCCGGCGCAGGCAGCAGAAGCGATATGATGGGTTCTTCTTATGAGACAGGCTCTACAGCATCCGGTATTCCCAACATTCACGGTCTCGGTCTTTATGAGCCCGGTCACGTTGGCGTATATGTTGGCGGTGGAATGGCTGTTGATGCAAGATCTGAAGGCTATGGTGTCTGTTACCAATCCGCTTACTCAAAAGGATGGACAAACTGGTTCAAGGTTGCAGGTGTTTCTTACCCCACAGAGGGTTGGGAATGCTTCAACGGCAATTACTATTACTATGAAGACGGCGAATACCTTACTGATACATACATTACTGTAGACGGTGTTTCCTACTATCTTGACTCAACAGGTGCAAGTTCTTCTACACCCGGTGACACAAGCGCTACTATTGACACAGAAGATTACTCCGCTACAGAGAGCCAGTACATCAAGGTTGGTTCTTATGGCGACAAGGTTACTGAAATTCAGTTAAGACTTACCGAGCTTGGTTTCTACAATGGTGACATCACAGGTTACTACGGTGAGCAGACAGAAGCTGCTTACAAGAGATTCCAGAAAGCTGCAGGACTTTATCCCGACGGTATTGCAGGTGAAACAGAGATTGAGCTTCTTAACTCCAGCTCTGCTCCCACAGGCAACATTGCTGAATTAGGCACAAACAGCGACGATACTGCCAACACAGAAGATGTTGACACAGATAACACAACAGAAACAAACTCTTCTCTCTCCTACTCTAACGGAGATTATCACGATGATATCTATGATATCCAGACAGAGCTTTCAAACCTTGGCTACTTCAACGATGACGCTACAGGTTACTATGGTGAGATGACACAGTCTGCTGTTACAACATTCCAGACAGAAAACGGTATTACTCCCACAGGTGTTGTTGACGAAGAAACTTTCACAGTTCTTTTCAGCTCAAGAGCTCTTGAAAATCCCAACTCTGACGACGGCGGCAGAAAGGTTGTTTTCAACCCCAATGCAACAGAGCCCTCAACAGAAAACACTACAGATACCGATGCAACCATAAAACCCACAGAAGCTACTGACATTGTTCTTCAGTCTGCACAGCTTGCTTCCAAAGCTCTGGAAGGTGTAAATCTTGATGTTCAGGAAAAATCATCATCAAAAGGCAATGGTTCTTTCATCGTATGGATGATCGTAATGGCAGTATTTATGAGCACTGCATTCTGGATTGTATTCTCTACAGAAAAGAAAAAGAAAAAGGCTCGCTATGACAGAATCAGAGCAAGAGCAAACAGAAACTGGTAAAAACAGATTAACCGTCTATCCCCATCGATAGACGGTTTCTTTATTTTCATATTTATAACTATATTTATCACTTTTTGCCTTATAATTCATCTGTAAAAAAAGCCATACAACAAAGCGCCGACTGCACTATGCAACCGGCGCTTTTGCTATGTAATTTGATATTACTCTTTGATTATTCTTCAATCACAGATGTACAGTTGGGGCAACGTGTAGCCTTGATGTCGATCTCTGTACAGCAGAAGGGACATTTCTTTGTTGTAGGCTCTGCAGGAGCTTCTTCCTTTTTGGGAGCAAGGTCCTTAACCTTTGCAACAACCTTAACAAGAAGGAATACCATAAATGCAAGAATCAGGAAGTAGATAATTGCAGAGATGAACTTGCCATAAGCAAATGTTGCAATACCTGCTGCTGTAAGCTCATCGTATGTTTTGAGTCCGTCAGGATTCTCGCCGAGTACGATAAGCCAGCTTGAAAAATCAACGCCGCCTGTTAAAAGAGAAATGAAAGGCATAATTACATCATCAACAAGTGATTTGATGATACCTTGGAAAGCAGCGCCGATAACTACGCCGACTGCTAAATCCATTACGCTACCGCGTGAAATAAATTCTTTGAATTCTGCAAAAAACTTTTTCATAGTTGTTCTCCTTGATTATTTATTGAATGTAGCCTTGTGGAAGACTTTCTTACCTTTTTTGATTACAACGTAGCCCTTGGAGAAATTCTCCTCTGTGAGCGCAGCAAACATATCTGTTACCTTCTCATCATCAACAAGAACACCGCCCTGCTGGATAAGTCGCTTTGCTTCGCCCTTGGAAGGACAGAGTTTGCACTTAACAAGAACATCCTGAACAGTAATCTTGCCGTCAGTGAAATCGTCAGCAGTAAGATCTGTGGAAGGCATATTCTCGATATCTCCACCTGTTGTGAAGAGTGCACGAGCTGTAGCCTGCGCCTTTGTAGCCTCTTCCTCACCGTGGATAAGCTTTGTAACCTCAAATGCAAGAATTTCTTTAACCTTGTTGATCTCTGAACCCTCTGCCTGAGCAAGCTCGTTGATATAATCAAGAGGCAGGAATGTGAGCATCTTCATACACTTGATAACGTCAGCGTCATCAACATTTCTCCAATACTGATAGAAATCGTAGGGAGATGTCTTTTCAGGATCTAGCCAGAGTGCACCCTTCTCGGTTTTACCCATCTTCTTGCCCTCAGATGTAAGGAGAAGTGAGCAAGTAAATGCATTAACCTTTGTTGTCTCGGGTACAGGATTACCTGTTTCCTCTGCTTCCTTTGCAGCAATACGACGGATAAGCTCAACTCCACCGATCATATTACTCCACTGGTCGTCACCGCCAAGCTCAAGCTTACAATCATATTCTCTTGCAAGCATTAAGAAGTCATAGCTCTGCATAAGCATATAGTTAAATTCAAGGAAAGAAAGACCTTTTTCAAGTCTTTGCTTGAAACATTCTGCAGTGAGCATTTTATTAACAGAGAAACATGCACCGATATCTCTTAAAAAATC
>CALEIO010000128.1 GCA_937875885.1 uncultured Clostridia bacterium
GTATCTTCCGTCTTGAAAAGACAAGCGATGTAGTTATTCTTACCTTCTTCCAACATCCCTTCGTCGATAACGGTACCAGCCGAAACAATACGGATAACGTCACGTTCCACAAGCCCTTTGCCTGCTTTGGGATCGGAAAGCTGATCGCAAATAGCAACTTTTTCGCCAAGCGCAACCAATTTTGCAATATAGGTATCAGCTGCGTGGTAAGGAATACCGCACATAGGCGCGCGCTCCGCCTCGCCGCAATCTCTGCCCGTCAGCGTCAGCTCCAGCTCGCGAGAGGCAATGATGGCATCGTCAAAGAACATCTCGTAAAAATCGCCGAGGCGATAGAACAAGACGTAATCCTTGTATTGATTTTTGATTTCAAAATACTGCTGCATCATAGGGGTATACCCTGCCATAATTCACACTCCCAATAAGCAATAATTTATCTGTGATAAATTATTGCAGTGATATATTTTTTCTTCGAAAAAATGAGATATATCCGCGGTGCGGATGTGAAATATTTGTTTCACAAATATTAAATGTCCGACTTGTCGGACATTAAGGAAAAGACCTGTTCCGTAAAGAACAGGTCTTATTTCAATTTAATTGTAAATTTGCCAAAGGCAAATTATCCGAAACGTTTCCAAAGGAAACATATCGCGTGCGAAGCACATATCGAACGCAAAGCGTATATCGAAAATCCCGAAAGGGATTTATATCGATGCGCCTACGGCGCATTAAACACCAAAGCCGGCCTTGACGGTGTTGAAGATCTCGTCGGCGATGGCACCGTACTCGGCCATCATGCCCAGAGCCTTGGCGTTCATCTCCTCGGCGACGGCACGGTTCTTCAGGGTCTTGGTGTTGATGAAGACGTTCAGGGAAGCGGCCTGCAGGGCGGCCTTGCAGCAGACGGCACCGCAGCCGGCGTCGGAGACGGCCAGACGGCTGCCCTTGTCGGCGAAGACCTTGATGTAGCCGATGGCCTCGCAGCACAGCTCCATGATCTTCATGGGGGTGGAGCAGGCGATGATGGTGGCCTCCTCCATGATGGCGTCACGGTTGGGGTCATCCTTGGGGATGCCGTAGGCCTTGGCCAGGGGCAGGAAGTTGACTTCGTCAGCTTCAACCTGGTTCAGAAGCTCGGTCTGCAGATTTTCTGCTTCATAGGACAAAGAGCAGAGAGAAAGCAGATTACAAGCCTCATCAAGTGAAAAAGCGGGAGACTTGTTTTCTGTAGAAGCAGTCAGAGTTTCGTTTTCTGTTGTAATTTGTGCAGGGTAAAAAAATATGCCGCAGAGACACGCAAAAGCGGCCGCTGCGGCAATAAATACATAGTATCTGGATTTGTTCAACGGACGTACCTTCTTATATAGGGAGTATAGCGGAGGCTATCCAGAAATATACAAGCAGGGATACAACGTCAACAATTGTTGTGATAAAAGGACTCGCCATAACAGCAGGGTCCATATGGAGTTTCTTTGCAATCATAGGCAGTGAACAGCCGATGACTTTTGCAACAATAACGGTAATTACCAGAGTAAGGCTTACTACCAGGGATATTGAAACATTGATTTCGGGATTCTGGAGCATCCAACCGTCTACAAGCAAAATCTTGCCGAAGTTAACTGCGCCCAGAATAATACCGCTGAGGATTGAAACTCTGCTTTCCTTAAAGATTACCCAAAGCAGATCCTTGAACTCGATTTCGTCAAGGGACAAGCTTCGGATGATGGTAACTGATGACTGGCTACCAGCGTTACCGCCTGTACCCATGAGCATGGGGATAAAGGCTGTAAGAATGAGTGATCCTGCAAGTTTTTCTTCGTAACCTGCAATTATTATACCCGTAAAGGTTGAGGATATCATAAGTAATAATAGCCAGGGAACACGCTGCCAGATTGTTTCAAATACGCTTACCTTGTTGTAGGGTTTGTCGGTAGAGCCGATAGCAGCCATCTTCTGGATGTCTTCTGTGGTCTCTTCAACCATAACGTCAACAGCATCGTCAACGGTAACAATACCAACAAGTCTGCCTTCTGTGTCTACAACAGGAAGTGCGAGAAAGTCGTAGTTATTGATGGTCTGTGCAACAAACTCCTGGTCATCAAGTGTGCCAACGGAGATAACGTTGGTCTCCATCAGAGATTCGATGGTTTCCTCTTCTTCTGCAAGGAGCAGAGCCTTGATTGTGGTGATACCAATGAGTTTGCCGTCGTTTGCAACAACATAACAAGTGTAGATTGTTTCTTTGTCAACGCCTGTTCTGCGGATTCGCTTGATAGCTTCCTCAACAGTCATATTGGGGCGCAGAGAAACAAACTCTGTTGTCATAATTGATCCTGCACAGTCGTCAGGATACTTAAGAAGTTCGTTGATCTGTTTTCTTGTTTCGGGGTCTGCCTGGCGCAGAATTCTTTTAACTACGTTAGCAGGCATCTCCTCGATAATATCAACGGCGTCGTCGGCAGAAAGTTCGCCAACAACCTCTTTCAGCTCGTTATCAGAGAAACCCTTGATAAGAAACTCCTGTGTGTCTTCATCCATTTCAACAAAAACACCTGCAGCAAGCTCTTTGGGAAGCATTCTGAACAAAAGCTGAATCTTTGAGTCGTGCATATCCTCAAGCAACATTGCAATGTCAAAAGCATTCATTGTGCTGAGTATGTCCTTGAGAGTTTTGTATTTTTTCTCATCAAGGAGCTTGCCGATGGTAACATCGACAGTTACATAATTCCTTTCCATAGTCTTTTCCTCCTAAAATTAATAGGCGGAAGTAAAAGACACCGTTACCTGGGAATTAAAGTGCAAAGGTAATGTACGCAGTCTTACTGCGATATATAGAATAAGTGCAACTTCGCCCGGGAACAGTGCCGGTACTACTTCCTGCGTCCATTAACTTTCACCTCTCATTATCATAATATTTGTAGAGCAACCGAATGTTACTCTAACAATTAATTTTACTCCTGTTTATCTTCTGTGTCAAGGAATAATAAGTATTATTTGGAATAAAGAAAAAGGCTTTGTATTGGTGACTTACAGAAACTCTGCTTTCATCTATAAAAATTGTGTGATGGTTTGGCGAAAAAAGCTACAAATTAGGAACATATCGCAAAAAAACTGTAAATATCACAAATTTATGCTTTACAACGGTGATTTCTGGCAGTATAATTTAGGCATAAAATACCTTTATAAGGAGTGTTGGCAATGAGAATGAAAAAAATACTTGCTGTCTTACTTGCTCTTGTTATGATTCTGGGTGTTGTGCCTTTTACAGTTGCAAGTACATCCGCAGCTACTTACTCAACAGTCAGAAGCGGCTCTTACGGAGATGACGTTAAGACCCTCCAGACAATGCTCAACAAAGTAAGCAATGCAGGCCTTACCGTAGATGGTGATTTTGGTCCCGCAACTCTTGCTGCAGTTAAAAGTTTTCAGAAAGCGAACGGACTTGACGTTGATGGTGTTGTAGGTGCAAAGACCTGGGCAGTGCTCACAGAAAAATACGAAGCACTCAAGAATTCTCTTGCTATCGGCTCAGGTAACTATAATCCCGGAACTCTTACACAGGGCAAATCTTACGGCATCAGCGGCAAGATTACCTCGAATTATAAGATAACATCCGTAACAGTTGGTGTTTACAACTCTGACGGGACAGCTACATCCAACGTAAAGACCGTGGCTCCCAATGCAAAAAGTTACAACATCAGCGGTGTGGATGCTTCTATCAAATTCGGTTCACTCCAGGTTGGTACTTACACATTCAAAGTTGTTGCCAAGGATGCATCAGGCACAACAAAGACTCTTGTAAACAATATGTTTACAGTAACCGGAACCAGCTCTAACTCCAGCTCCAGCTCTATCAAAATTGCAGCAGGCAACTATAACCCCGGTGCTCTTGAAAAGGGCAAATCTTACAGCATTAACGGTAAGATTACTTCTACATATAAGCTTACTTCCGTAAAGGTTGGTGTGTTTAACACCAACGGTACAGAAACCACATACGTAAGAACCGTTACTCCCAATGCCACAAGCTACGATATTAAAAACGTAGACTCCTACATTAAGTTCGGTTCGCTTCAGGTTGGTACTTATAAGTTTGTTGTTACCGCAGAAGATGCAACAGGTGCTTATAAGAACCTTGTAAATAATACCTTTACAGTCAGCTCAACAGGCAGCCTTAAGATTGCTTCTGGTAGCTACAACCCCGTAGCTCTTATCAAGGGCAGCTCCTATGTTATCAGTGGTAAGATTACATCAGATTATAAGATTACCTCCGTAACAGTTGGTATTTATAATTCCGACGGTACAGCGACTTCAAGCGTAAAGACTGCAACTCCTAATGCTAAAAGCTATGATATCAAAGGCGTGGATGCTTCTATCAAGTTCGGTTCACTTGCAGTAGGTACATACTACTTCAAGGTAACTGCAAAGGATGCTTCCGGTGCAAGCAAAACTCTGGTTAACAATTTCTTTAAGGTTGAGACTTCAACATACACAAACAGACTCGATGCACTCAAAGCCAACGCTCTGGCTAATTGGGTAAAACCCGTAAGAGCAACTTATCTTACTGTAAAGAAAACAGGTCGTGCTTTTGGTGCTACAAGAGACAGTGGTGCAAGAGCTCATGCAGGTATTGACTACTATGTAAACGGCGGCAACGGTGTTGCTGTATATGCAATGGAGTCAGGTACAGTTGTGGAATATATCGGTTCTTTCTACTACGGTACATCTGCTGTTGCAGTTAAGCATGCAGACGGCTCTGTGCTCAGATATTCTGAAATTTCCACATCCTTACGTGTTGGAGACCAGGTTACAAAGGGTCAGCAGATAGGTAAAATCAAAGCGAATACCCTCAACGGCGGCACAATGCTTCACCTTGAGCTTTATGTAGGAACATCCTCAGGCGCATTCACAAACAGAAGCAACACAACTTACCACTATGCAAGCGGTAAAAAGTATCAGAGACGTGCTGATCTTGCAAATCCTGAATTCCTGCTGGATATTACAAGAACAAGCTGATATTACTGATTTATAAAAACCTATGGCGCAGACAGCATCAACCGATGTTGTCTGCGCCTTTTGCTTTTGATAAGTATATAAAATAAAAAACAGGCTGCATCATAAGATACAGCCTGCGGTTTGTATTTGTTACGGATTACTCAATAACTCTTACTCTGATAACGTCCTCAAGAACCTTTGTAGCCTTCTTAACGTTCTCAGTGTAGCCAACAACGTCGATTACCATATAGCCGTATTCGCCGCGGCTCTTACTTTCCATATTCTCGATGTTAGCACCCTGTGCAGCAATTGTGTTGGTAATTGTTGCGATAACGTTGGGCTTATTCTTGTGAAGAATACAGAAACGAGTGTCGCCTACGCGGGGCATCTTAAGGTTGGGGAAGTTAACGGAGTTAACAATGTTACCGTTCTCAAGGTAATCCTTAATTTCGTCTGCAGCCATTACAGCGCAGTTGTCTTCACTCTCGGGAGTGGAAGCACCAAGGTGAGGCATACAGATAACGTTTTCCTCGCAGAGGATGTCATCTGTAGCAAAGTCTGTTACATACTTTGCTACCTTGCCACTCTTGATAGCAGCAAGAAGTGCCTGGGAATCAACAAGACCATCACGGGAGTAGTTGAGGATGCGAACACCGTCTTTCATAATTGCGAGAGTGTCTGCGTTGATTGTGTGCTTTGTTTTATCATTGAGAGGAATGTGAACAGTAATATAGTCGCACTCCTTGAAGATTTCTTCTGTGCTTGCTGCGTGAACAATGTCCTTGTTAAGCTTCCAAGCTGCATCAACAGAAAGGAAGGGGTCGTAGCCGTAAACATCCATACCGAGTGCTACAGCTGCATTAGCAACCAGAATACCGATTGCACCAAGACCGATAACACCAAGCTTCTTGCCTGTGATTTCGGGACCAACAAACTGGCTCTTGCCTTTTTCTACAAGCTTGCCAACCTCTGCGCCCTTGCCCTTGAGGCCCTTAGCCCAGTCGATACCGCCTGTGATGTCACGGGAGGCAAGGAAAAGACCTGCGATAACCAGCTCTTTAACAGCATTAGCGTTTGCACCGGGTGTGTTGAATACTACAATACCCTGGTCTGCACAAGCTTCAACGGGAATGTTGTTTGTGCCTGCGCCTGCTCTTGCAATAGCAAGAAGGCTCTCGGGCATTTCCATATCGTGCATAGAAGCACTACGAACTAAAACAGCATCGGGATTCTGAACGTCATCACCAAAAGTGTAGTTTTCGCCGAGACGGTCTGTGCCGATAGCAGCAATTTTGTTAAGTGTAAGAATATTATACATGGCTTGCTTCAAACTCCTTCATAACTTCGATAAGCTTCTCAACGCCCTCAATAGGCATAGCGTTGTAGATGGAAGCACGCATACCGCCAACAGAACGGTGACCCTTGATGTTAACAATGCCTGCAGCTGTACAAGCTTTGATGAACTCTGCATCAAGATCAGCATCGCCTGTGATGAAGGGAACGTTCATAAGTGAACGGTCTTCCTTAACAACTGTGCCCTTGAAGAGCTTGGAGCTGTCGAGGAAATCGTAGAGAAGGTCAGCTTTCTTCTTGTTGTACTCATACATTTTGTCAAGACCGCCGATTTCGTTCTTAACCCACTCAAGAACCAGCTTTGCCATATAGATGGTGTAGCAGGGAGGTGTGTTGAACATAGAATCGTTATCAGCGTGTGTCTGATAGTTGAACATTGTGGGAGTGATCTCCTGAGCGTTGCCGATGAGATCCTCACGGATGATAACAACTGTGAGACCTGCGGGAGCCATGTTCTTCTGCGCAC
>CALEIO010000129.1 GCA_937875885.1 uncultured Clostridia bacterium
TGCAGGTCGATGAGCGAGGGGTGGTGCTCCACCTCAATGCCACGCCAGTGGTAGTGGTAGCTGCCATCCGGTGCCTTCTCGGGCGTACAACCCTTCTCGATGATCAGTTGCAGGGCCTTGTGTCCCTCTCTGCGGCTCGGGAACCAAAGGTCGATATCACCGCAGGTGCGCAGCAGCGGACGGTCGTAGAGCGTCGCTACGCCCTGTCCCTTTTGCAGAATCGGGTAGAGGTTGGCACCCGCGAAGAGTTCCAGAAGTTCGATGAGCGACTGGTTGCTGTCCAGGTTGCGCTCCTCGATGCGCCCGATTTCGGCCACCCAACGAATCAACAACTCCTGGGGCGGAAAGAGGTACTCGGGCAGGTAGTCAAGGCCTCGGTAGGTGATGCCCAGCACGGTCTGCTTGCTGTCAAACTTGATGCGGTAGGGCTTTTTGGGGAATCTGAGCCAAGTGGAGTTACCACGACCCTTGATTTCGGTATCACCTGTGTAAAGGGTGGTTGTGGAGCTGTTGAATTCATCATTACCCTGAATGTGAATTTCAGCATCAATGTAATATTCCTTGGTTGTAACGGGAATACCGTTTTCTGTGTTGATGTAGATAACGGGAAGCTTACTGCAAAGCATAGAAGTTGTAGCAACCTCGTTTGTGCTTCTGTCCTTAATCTTTACAGTTATTACTTCCTGCAGGTCGTCGGTTTTTGGGGTGTAGGTGAGACCTGTGGAAACTACTTTGTCATTGATATGCCACTCTACGCCGTAGTTTGTGGATCCCTCAACTGTAATCTCAAGCAGCTCACCGGGTTTTGCGTACTCCTGAACGAAGCTTACATCAAGAGTGCTTTCAACAGCTTCAGTGTCATCGCTTGCAAAAGCGGTGATAGAAGCTATGTCCATCAGTGTGCCGAAAAGGATCAGTAAGGTCATCAGAAGGCTTACTAACTTTTTCATAATGCATTCTCCTTTGTGTTTTATATATCCGCACAGCACTGTGCAGATAGTATATATACATCATATATTATACTACATATATATGTTTTTTTCAAATATAATAATAGCCAAATAACATATAAAAGATCTGTAGTATTTGTATATTGTAGCTTTGCGGTAAAAAGAAAACTCCCTCAGGTAAACCCTGGGGGAGCTTTGTTTTGTTGATTTTGCTTCTGATTAATCAGTTGCAGCTGTCGCAGCCACAGCCGTGGTCGTGGTCGCACTCCTGAATTACGCCTACAATGGGAGTGGGGTCAACGCCCAGTCTTGTGTAGTAGTCAGAAAGAGCTGCCTTGATAGCCTGCTCTGCAAGTACGGAGCAGTGCACCTTAACGGGGGGAAGTCCGTCCAGAGCTTCCATAACTGCTTTATTTGTGAGCTTCAGAGCCTCGTCAATAGTCTTGCCCTTGATGAGCTCGGTTGCCATAGAGCTTGTAGCAATAGCAGCACCGCAGCCGAAGGTTTTGAACTTGCAATCTGTAATTACATTGCCCTCAACCTTGATATACATTCTCATAATATCGCCGCATTTGGAGTTGCCAACTTCTCCGATGCCGTCAGCATCTGCAATCTCGCCAACATTGCGGGGATTTGCAAAATGGTCCATTACCTTTTCTGAATAAGCCATTTATATACCTCCTTAGTTTTCGTTATTAATCTTGTCCCAAAGGGGAGAGAAACTGCGCAGATAATCAACAGTTTCGGGGATTACCTTGAGCAGATAGTCGATTTCTTCTTCGCAGTTATCGTCAGAGAAAGAAAGACGAAGACTGCCGTGAGCGATTTCGTGGGGAAGACCCAGAGAAAGAAGCACGTGGCTGGGGTCAAGGCTGCCTGATGTACAAGCAGAGCCTGAAGATGCACTTACACCTGCAAGGTCAAGTTTAAGAAGCAGACTTTCGCCCTCGATGCCCTCAAAGCACATATTAACATTGCCGGGAAGACGGCTGTCACGGTTGCCGTTCAAGCGGCTTCTTTCGATTTTAAGCAGGCCGTCAATGAGACGGTTGCGCATAGCTGTGAGCTTTTCTCTGCGCTCCTCCATTGTAGAGATTGCAAGTTCAAGAGCCTTTGCAAGACCAACAATGCCCGCTACATTCTCTGTGCCTGCACGTCTTGAGCGCTCCTGTGCACCGCCCTCAATAAGACTTGCAATGCGCACTCCACGGCGTACATACAGAGCACCGCAGCCCTTGGGACCGTGGAACTTGTGGCCTGTGAGGGAGAGCAGGTCGATGCATTCTTCCTCAACATTGATGGGAACATTGCCCATAGCCTGTACAGCGTCTGTGTGGAAAAGCACACCTGCTTCGCGGCAGATTCTGCCGATTTCAGCAATAGGCTGAATTGTGCCGATTTCGTTGTTTGCATACATAATTGTAACAAGAGCGGTTGTGTCCTTGATAGCGTTTTTAACGTCTTCGGGTTTCACAATGCCGTCTTCGTAAACATCAAGATATGTTACCTCGAAGCCTTCTTTCTGGAGGCTTTCGCAAACGTGGAGTACAGCGTGGTGCTCAAATTTTGTGGTGATGATGTGGTTTTTGCCCTTCTGTGAGAGGATTCTGCACACACCCTTGATTGCCCAGTTGTCTGCCTCTGAACCGCCTGATGTGAAGTAAATCTCGTTTGCACTCTTTGCACCAATAAGGTCTGCAATGGTCTGACGGGAAGCTTCCACAGCGTCCTTTGCCTTTGAGCCGATTCGGTAAAGGCTGGAGGGGTTGCCGAAAATCTCTGTAAGGTAGGGGGTCATAGCCTCCAGTACCTTGGGGGACAATGCCGTTGTTGCGGCATTATCTGCATAAATCTGCATATATGATTCTCCTTAGTGTCAAGTAAATGTATAAATAAAAGTTTCAAATGAAACTGTTCTGACCTGATTTATCAGCCTGCGTATTTCTGTGACTGTGCAACAGCCAGCTTGTCGCAGCGCTCGTTTTCGGGGTGACCTGCATGTCCGCGGACCCATACGATGTTCACCTTGTGAGTGTCGTAAAGCTTCAGGAGCTTTTCCCACAAATCGGGGTTAAGGGCAGGGTCTTTCTTGTTTCTCATCCAACCGTTTTTCTGCCAGTTTTTTGCCCAGCCACGCTCAAGTGCATTGCAGACATACTGTGAGTCGGAGTAAAGTGTAACCTCGCAGGGCTCCTTGAGAAGCTCCAGAGCGCTGATTACAGCCATAAGCTCCATACGGTTGTTGGTGGTGTTTGCTTCTCCGCCGGAGATTTCTTTCTCTGTGTTTTTGTATCTGAGGATTGCACCCCAGCCGCCGGGACCGGGATTACCGGAGCAGGCACCGTCTGTGAAAATTTCCACTTGCTTCAAAGCTTTCACCTCCTGTGAGTATTGCTTGTCCCCTAAAAGGGGATGGGGCATTGCACGAAGCTCTGTGCCCGAAAGGGACAGCCAAATACACGCCACACTATATTATACCACTAAAATCTCTCTTTGCAACTATTATTTTGTATAACTCTTGTTGTTGACACTTTACTTATTGAGTAATATAATTAACTAAAAAGGAGTGGTATTATGAGCAATACTAAAAATATAACTTTTGCGCGAAATAATTCTATTGATTTGTTTCGTTACATCTGCGCATTGATGGTTGTGATTATACATTCAACATTTTGGAAAGATATGGGTGTGTTCGGAGATTTTCTCGGTAATGTATTTCCAAGACTTGCGGTACCTTTTTTCTTTTTGGTTACGGGATATTTCTTTATTGGTAACATACTAAAAGGGAAAAATGTTCTTGTCAAGAATCTCAAGCATATCCTGATTGTGTATAGTTTGTGGAGCATTCTGTATTATGGTATGGATTTTCTTTATGGTGTAGTTCTTAACCACGGTAGCGTTTTGGATTTTCTCAAAGTAATACCCTTGTCTTTCCTTATTACTGGCAGTACAATGCATTTCTGGTATTTTCCTGCTCTTATGATTTCATTATGCCTTGTAGCTTTGTTTAATAAACTCAAGATAATGAGATTACTCGTTCCTGTGAGCATTTTGCTTTATCTGATTGGATGTATTTGCGGTGCTTATTATCGACTTTTTCAAGATGTACCTGTGATTTCAGGATTTGTTGCTTCTGAATGGTTCAATGCTATCAGACGTATTTTCTTTATGGGTTTTCCCTTTGTTTCTGCCGGATATATTCTGCAGATGGTAAAAGAAAAACCGTTCAAGAAATATCTGCCTTTTGTCTGGATAGGTTCTTTAGTGGTTTTTCTTGCAGAAATATATCTTGTAAGATACACAGAAATTGCAGTTTCAGTAATAATTACTCCCGGACTGTACTTGCTCACATTGGCTACTGTTTTGATGCTTATTAACAAACCTTTACCCGGACTAGAAAAAACAGCAGAAACAGCAAGAACAGTTGCAAACGTTACATATTATTCACATCCTTTTATTATTCAGCTGTTTGCTATTGCATCATCCATAGTGGAAATTAAAATTCCTAATATCCTGGTTATTGCTAGTACAGTTATTGCTACATTCCTTGCAGGATTATTGTTGCATTGCATTTTGAAAAAATCAAAGAACAAGACAATAAAAGCAGTTGTCAAATTAATTGTCGGATAAAACTTTTACTAAAAAAATAATTATTTGTTTAAGAAGGTGTAATTTTTCATTACACCTTCTTTTTTGTTGGAATGAGATTACCGTAAGACGTAGTGGTATCAGTGAAAATCCCACAGCAAAATCGCACAGATGTTAATTGCATAATATTGTAGATATGTTGTTTCGTTTTTGCATCCCAAGTGGAGGAATAAACCCACACAAGTCTGCCAAAGATATTTGGTAGAATAATCCTTAAAGATGCTCAAAATATGTTCAAATTTCTTGACATAGTATTACAGAAAAGTTATAATCAATTATGTATATTATATTAGGAAAATATGCCTTGCTTCAGATTAATGGCAATGCATCTACATAGAAATTTTTACATAATCTTCGGGGCTTAGGGTTTATTTTATCAATAAATAAACAGCACGGGTTAAAGCTTTCAGAAGGTTAATATCAAGAAAACGGAGGTTAATTGTGAGTAACGAGAAAAACAGCTCTGCTCAGGAAAGACACGGAAAGTCTTCTGCGCAGACAAAAAATAAGAATTACAAGAAGAAGCCAACTCACTATGGCGGCAAGAAACATTCCGCCAACGAGAAAACTTCTCACAAGAGTGGCAGCGGACACAAGAGCGGTTACAAAAAGTCTTACAAAGGCGGCTCAAAAGCTCCTGCCAAAAAGAGAGTTGAAGCTCCCGTTCCCCCTGTGCGCGTAGCATTTCTGGGTGGACTTAACGAGATTGGCAAGAATATGACACTCTTTGAGTGTATGGGGGATATGGTACTCCTTGACTGCGGTATGGCTTTCCCCGACGGAGAGATGCTGGGTGTTGACCTGGTAATTCCCGACTTCACTTATGTTGAAGAAAACAAAGATAAAATCAAGGGCATTGTTATTACTCATGCCCACGAGGACCATATCGGCGGTCTGCCTTATCTTCTCAGCAAGATAAGCGCACCCATCTACGCTTCTGACCTGGCTTGCGGTCTGATTGAGAATAAACTCAAGGAGCACAGCCTTCCCAGACCCACAGAGTTTGTTACCGTAAAGCCCTCCCAGAAGATTAAGCTGGGATGTATGGAGATTGAGTTTATCCACGTTAACCACTCCATTCCTGCGGCAATGGCTATTGCTCTGCACACACCTGCAGGCACAATCATCCACACAGGTGACTTCAAGGTGGACTACACCCCCACATGGGGTGCTCCCATCGACCTTTCTGCTTTTGCAAGGCTGGGCGACAAGGGCGTGCTGTGCCTTATGGCAGACAGCACCAACGCTTCCCGTCCCGGCAGCACAGCCACAGAGCAGACAGTATCAGAAAGTTTCGACAGCCTTTTCAAGAAGGCTATCAATAAACGAATCATCATTGCCACTTTCGCATCCAACGTAGGCAGAGTGCAGTCCATTATCAACTGTGCCAACAAATACGGCAGAAAGGTTGCTTTCTCGGGCAGAAGTATGGTCAACTATATGTCTGTTGCTTCAGAGCTCGGTTATCTTGAAATTCCCGAGGGAATCCTCATCGATATCGATATGCTCTCCAGATATTCTCCCGAGCAGGTGGTGCTCATCACCACAGGCAGCCAGGGTGAGCCTATGTCTGCGCTTTCCAGAATGGCTTACTCCGACCACAGAAAGGTTTCTGTGGGTGAGGGTGACTGCATTATCATTTCTGCAAATCCCATCCCCGGCAACGAGCGTACCGTTGGTAATGTTGTTGACGAGCTTCTTAAGCGCGGCTGCGAGGTTATCTATGAATCTATGTACGATGTGCACGTTTCAGGTCACGCCTGCAGAGATGAAATAAAGCTCCTTATGGCGCTTCTTAAACCGAAATATTTTATGCCTGTTCACGGTGAATACAGACATCTTGCCGCTAACCGCGAGCTTGCGCTCGATATGGGTATTCCCGACAGAAATATATTCATTTCGGATATCGGCAAGGTGCTCGAGATAGATTCCAAGGGCGCGAGATTTGCGGGAACGGTCCCGTCGGGCAAGATACTCGTTGACGGATACGGCGTTGGAGACGTTGGAAACATCGTGCTTCGCGACCGCCGCCATCTGGCTCAGGACGGACTTATCGTGGTCGTTGCGTCTGTGGATACGGATGCGGGCTTGCTCATTTCGGGACCCGACGTGGTCTCCCGAGGCTTTGTGTACGTCAGGGAGTCCGAGGAGCTTATGGACGAGGTCAGGAGCATTGCAACCGAGGCAATAGAGAAGTGTCTCTCCCACCGAGCTCCCGT
>CALEIO010000130.1 GCA_937875885.1 uncultured Clostridia bacterium
TCCAGCTTTACAATAAGGCAACGGAGGACGCGCAGGCATACTATCCCGGTGTTCGCCTTTACGGTATCGTATACGCAAAGGACTATCCTCAGACGATCAAGCCCCATAAGAATTTCGTAATCCTCTACTGCGGTATCGGCTGTAATAACCATATCCTCGGTCAGGAGGACTGCTACAGCAAGGGCGGTCAGCTTACAGACTCCAGCACAAAGAGAGGTATGAGCAAATCTCTCGATGAAGAGGCGCTTCCTTTCTGGGGTAATCTCTGTAAGGAAACAGGTGCTGAGCTCTGGTTCTGGATCTACCCCGTAACATACCACTACTACCTTGTTGGTTGTCCCAACGTATTCAACTTCTACTGGGATATGAAGTGGCTCCATGAGGAAGCTAACATAACAGGCTTCTTCTACGAGGGCGGCGGAGAAAAGCTCTGCGAATTTACAAACAAAGGATATAAATCTTACGGCATATTCGTTGGCTGCGAAGGCGGCTTTGATGTTTCTGAAGTGGAGCAGGCAAGGGCAGCAGGGGTAACTCCCGCTACTCTGGGCAGAAGAATCCTCCGGGCAGAAACAGCACCCCTTGCGGCGCTCTCTGCGATTATGTGCCTGACAGGTAATTTTGACTTATAAGGAGATAATGAAATGGTTGGTATTATTTGTGCAATGAATCTTGAGGTTGAGGGTGTAATTGCTCTTATGGAAGATGCAAAACCTGTAAGCTGTGACGGTGTAACTTTTTATGAGGGAAAAATCGGCAACACACAGGTGGTGGCTGTGGAGTGCGGTGTGGGCAAGGTCAACGCTGCAATCAGCACACGAATGATGATTGATATGTTCAAACCCGAGTGTGTTATCAACAGCGGTGTGGCAGGGGCTCTCAGCACACAGGTTTCTGTGGGTGATGTGGTTGTTGCAACCTCTGCTGTACAGCACGATTACGACACAACTGCACTTGGTGAGCCTATGGGAATGGTAACACTCAGCAGCACAGAGTGCATTGTAAATTTCCCTGCGGATGAGGAGCTTTCAAAAAAGCTCTTTGACGCTGCAAGCAAGCTGGCTGATACAAAGGTTTTCACAGGTGTGATTGCTACAGGTGACCAGTTTATTCACGCTCCCGAAAAACGACTTGCAATCGGCGATGCTTTTTCTGCTCTTGCCTGCGAGATGGAGGGTGGCGCTATGGCACAGGTGTGCTATCGTGCAAAGGTGCCCTTTGCAATCATCAGAAGTATTTCCGATGACCTTACAAACAACACAGGTATGAGCTTTGATGAATTCAAGGTTATGGCGGCAAAGAAGACTGTTGACGTGCTCAAGGATATCTTCGGATAATCGAATTTTCTTGACTTTTTTGATTGTTAGTGATAATATCCATTTCGAGGTGGCATAATGAGTAAATATATTAGACTGTTCAAATGGTTTTCTGTTATATTAGCGGCAACCACTCTGGTGTTGTCCGTAATGTTTCTGCCCTACTTTCTGGAGTCTTTGGCGTGGCGTTTCCCCGAGTATAAATTCCTCATTGACCCTGCTATGTACTTTATCTGGACAACTTCCGTTGGTTTTTACTATATTGTTGTGCTTATTATCAACATCTGCGGCAATGCTGAATCAGGAAAGGGCTTTACTGTTTCCACATCAAAATTGTTCGACAGAATTGCTGTTGTGGCACTTGTCGAGATTGTGGCTTATATGATAGGCTTCATCGCAGGTTCAATCTGGATTATGAAAGCAAACCCTTATCTGGTGTTTTTGTTCTTTATTGTTGCTTTCCTGTGCTTTATGCTCTTCGGTGTATGCAAGGTTATGAAACACCTGCTGAGAAGAGTTGCAGATATTAAGGAAGACAACGAATATACAATCTGAGGAGATTATTATGGCAATAACCGTTAAACTTGACGAGTTGCTGGCTAAAAAGGGAATCAACTGCAACGAACTTGCAGAGAAGGTAGGCGTGCCTGCTCCCTCAATGTCACTGCTCAAAACAGGAAAGGCAAGAGCAATCAGATTTTCAACTCTTGAAAAGATTTGTAAAGAGCTTGAGTGTGAGCCCGGAGATATCCTGATTTATACTAAATAAAATTGAAACCGCAGAATTTCTTGGTAAGTTCTGCGGCTTTTTTTATGCTTATATGGCGGAGGGTGAAAACCTTCCGCTTTTTGTTTTTTATGAAGATTTTAAGGTTGCAGGTACCTTTGTGTTTCTGAACAATATTTTGTGTTATACCCATAGCCCGTAGGCTTTTATAGGGAATGATGACTTCGGTGAGGGAGAGTCCCTTGCTTGTGCGGAGGATGATGCGATTTTTCTGCTCATAAAGGCCGCTGAAAAAGAAGGATAAAAAACGGTGAAAAAACCAGACAATACACCAAAGGCAGAGGAAGATTCCCAGGTGAGGCTCGATGTGGCAGGCAGAAAGTTTGTCGGTTAATATTATGCACAAGGACAGAATCACAAGCAGAGAAAAGGGCAGGAATACATAGCTTTTGCAGGCAGACGGTGCAGGACGGATTTTGCGGTAGTGCTTGTGAGTGGGCAGGAATCCCGATAAAGCTAAACTTGTGCGGAGACTTTTTTTGCGGTAACAACCTATGGTCAGATGGGGGCACCTTGATTCGTGAGAAATAACAAGCTCTGCAGTGTATCTTCCCGTAAGGAGCATAAGCAGATTTTGCTTTATAAGTGTGGCAGAGATGCTCTCTTTTGGAATTGTTGTGTGACTTTTTGTCAGCAATCCCCTGTGGATGAAAAGTGCAGAAGAAAAATCGTAGTAACGAAGATGGTGAAAATTTATAAAAGTAAGCACAAACCCTGCAAACCAGCCCAGCAAAAGGGCAGATGAAATTGTATCCAGCAAGGGTGGCAGATTGTGATATCCCAGGGCTTCCCATAAGCTCACATTGTGAAACAAGGTATGGGGAGTGGTGTTTATGAGAATGGAGATGCTCCGTATAAAAGGGACCAGGGTAAGTGCCGCTGTGAGCGAAGCGTAAAAATCTGCAGACATCAGCAGAATGTCTGTGTTTCTTGAACGGAAAACGGGTGCGTTTTCTATACTTTCTTTCTGGTGAAATGAGAAGTTATGAAGAGCTTTTTTACCAAGAATAATCCAGGCAGTACTTTTACTGCTTGTAAGGGTGATTTTATATACTCTCATAAGTTTCTGAATGATGGTTTGTGTGACAGATATGCAGTGGATGCTTCTTTTTTGGAAATGGTGCTTGCGGGTTACAAAAAGCCCTTTGCTGATTTCGTAGTTGTTAGGATTTTCGGTGAGGGTGAATCGGTTTCTTGCTATAAATCCGCAGGTGACAATTGCCGAAAAAACAAGAATGTCTGCCGTTAGTATCATAAGGTCAATGCTGCGGTGGGATTTTATCAGCATAAGAGTCTGCAAGGGCAGAGTGAGAAGAAGTATCAGCAGCTTTTTAGTGAAAATCAGGATGTAGTAATATGAACTTTGTACAGTCATTTTTTACACCGCTTTTGTCTGTTTAATAATGGTATCGCTCAGCGTTTTTGGCAAAGGGGGAAGAATGAATACAACGCCTTCGCAGCATAGGATAAGTTGTGATAATTTCAGTGCTTTGCACAAGGGCGTGCAGATGGTTTTTTCAGAGCAGATTCCCTTGAGTCTGATGTGGGTTGAGTGGGAAAATATTACCCCTGAATGCAGACACAGAAAGTGCTTATGGCACTTTATGCGGAAGCTTGTGAATCTTATTAAAAGAAAAGTGGCAGCACCAAAGTTCAGCAGCATAAAGGATAGCAGAAAGTGAGTGGTGCGAAGCAGTATTGCAAAAATCAGGCAATCTGCAATCAGTAGCCGTGCAGACCACAGTATCCAGATGCGTTTTGGCAGTTTCATAATTACTCCCCGAAAGTTTTATCGGGGATAGTATGCCCGCAAAAGGGCAAAATAAAAGACCTCCGAAGGTCTGATTTGTGAATGTTTTGTTTGGAACGTAAGGTCTTATCAGAGCTTTTCAACAGCATCAGCTGCAGCCTCAAAGTAGTCACCTACAAACAGTTCCATAGAGCCTGTGTCTGTGCAGGTAGCCAGAGAGCTGTCAATGGGAAGCTTTGCCAGCACTTGAGTGTTGTATTTCTCTGCGATTTCGTCAATGTGGCTTTCACCGAAAATCTTGTGCTCTTTGCCGCAATCGGGACACTTGAAGTAGCTCATATTCTCTACAAGGCCGATGATGGGAACGTTCATAAGATTTGCCATCTTTGCAGCTTTTTCTACGATCATAGAAACCAGCTCCTGAACAGCAGTTACCACGATGATGCCGTCGATGGGCAGACTCTGGAAAACTGTCAGGGGAACGTCGCCTGTTCCGGGGGGCATATCGATGAACATATAGTCAATGTCATTCCATACAACCTCTGTCCAGAACTGCTTGACTGTGCCTGCAATAACGGGACCGCGCCATACAACGGGGTCGGTTTCGTTTTCAAGAAGCAGGTTGATGGAAACAACATCGATGCCTGTCTTGGATTTAACGGGAAGAATACCCATCTCGGAACCCATACATTTATCCTTAAGACCAAATGCTTTGGGGATGGAAGGGCCTGTAATGTCGGCATCAAGAACAGCTGTTTTGTAGCCGCGACGATTCATCATAACTGCCATAGCAGAGGTTACAAGGCTTTTGCCTACGCCACCCTTGCCTGAAACGATGCCGATTACCTTTTTAACGGAGCTGTGAGCATTGAGTTGTTCTTTCTGGATAGTGTTTTCACCTTTGGAGGAGCAGTTCTCCTTGCAGGTTTCGCAGTTGTGTGTGCAACCCATTTTATATACCTCTTTTCAAAATGTAGCGCCTGAAAGCAGTTTGCATTTGCGGCGTGCTTTCAGGACGTTTTTGTTTAATATGGTTTTGATTTTGCTGATTATTCTTCGGTTTCAGCAGCTTCTGCTGTTTCTTCGGGAATGTCAGCTTCTTCTGTGTCCTCTGTGTCTTCCTCGGTTTCTTCGAATACAGCTTCTGCATATACAACGAAAGAGCCTACTGTGATGCCTTCCTCGCAAGGAGCAACGTCAGAAATGCGAATTTCCTTTGCGGGGTCAAAAGCTGTGTCCAGGTCATCAACAACCAGGAGTGCGCCTGCTGTGTCCTCTGTAGCAAGGAAATATGCACCTGTTTCTTCTGTTTCGCATTCGCTCTCGTTAAAGCAGAAGAAATCTTCTTCATCTTCAGATTCCTCGTTTATGTCAAGCTCGTAGCCGCTGAGGAATGTGTAGGGAATGCCATAACCCAAAGCAACACAAGCAAACATAAACAGGGGGCTGTATGTGAGGGGTGTTGTGCTTCCGAGGAAAGCAATCTGCTGGTGCAGAGGGAATTTTTCAATAAGCTGTGCAAGTACAATATAAAGTGCAGGAATATCAAGAATAAGAAGAGTCCATAAGCTGAATCTCTTTACTGCTCTGCCCTCGCCGACTCTTGTAGCGTAAAAAACAACAAGACCGAAAACTGCAAAAACAAGTGTGTTTATGTAAGGAGCAATCTGGGGCATTGTAGCAGACATTGCAAGGAAAAAGTAGGAGCAAACAATGTAACCTAATACAAGGAATGCAGAGAAAATAAGATTCAGGGTGTCTCTTTTGTTGGGTTTTTGCATAGTGGTAACCTCCGTTAGGTAATATTTTCTTGAGGATAGCAGGTTTGTGTGACGGCAGAATGAAAATCTGCGGAATATTTGCAGATTCATCACCGTAAGTTTTAAGCTTTTACCTTGGCGGCAATGCAAACCCAGCCTGCTTCTTCGAAGATGTTTATAACCTCAAAATCTGAGTCAATAGCGTTGAGAACTTCGTCTTTTCTGCTGTCGATGATACCGCTCATAATATAAACGGATTCATCTGTCATAAAGTTTCTTACGTCTTTTGACAACATAATTATAGCATCTGCCACAATATTTGCAACAACAACATTGTAAGTTCCGCTTACTTTATCTGTAAGGTTGCCGAAAACAAACTCGCATTTTTCAGAAACAGAGTTCATTTCTGCGTTTTCTACAGCGGTACGTACAGCTGTGGGGTCAATATCAACACCAAAAGCGCTGTCTGCACCCAGAAGTACGGAAGCAATGGAAAGAATACCGCTGCCGCAACCAACGTCCAGAACTTTTTCGTCGCCCTTTACATACTGTTCAAGGCACTTAAGGCAGAGTCTGGTTGTTTCGTGGTTACCTGTACCGAATGCCATACCGGGGTCGATATTGATAACCTTTCTGTCGCCGGGATCGTACTCATCTCTCCAGGTGGGACGGATAAGGAGTTTTTCGCCAACGGGAATGGGGAAGAAGAACTGTTTCCAGTTGTTTCTCCAGTCCATTTCGTCGCAACCGGTGGTTTCGATATTGCTCTGAATTCCCTCTTCAGAAAGACGCTCTCTTAAGAAAGCAATGGATTCTGCAGGGTTTTCTTCGGGGCTGATGTAAACGTGAATAAGAGCTTTGTCTTTGTCTTTTTTGAGGAGTTCTTCGTCGATAAGGTCGATGTGGGCAATTTCCCAGGCTTCCTTTTCAAGCTCGCTGTAATCTTCGATATAAATTCCGTAAGGAACAACCATTGAAGCTATGTCCCCTGCTTTGTCAACATCGTCAGCATTTACGCTGATTTTTACTTCTGTCCAGTCACTCATTTTTTTGTATCTCCTTTTATATAATTCTTGCACTCGCAGAGTGCATATCGAGTTTGCCATAGGCAAATATATCGAGCCGTAAGGCATATCGAGTTGCGAAGCAACATATCGACATAACCATCGCTCACCGCGCGCCGTTACTTT
>CALEIO010000131.1 GCA_937875885.1 uncultured Clostridia bacterium
CAGGCATTGTTCCTTATAGCTATATTTCCAGCAGCTATATTTGAAATCATAGTCGGAATAAAGAGCGGAGATACCCACCGCGGACCTTCCTTAAGCATCTTTTCAGATTCTCGCATCTGGGTAGCAAAGCCTCCGATTCCGGATCCAACATACACTCCAAGCCTGAAAGGATCGATATTTCCATCTTCCGAAGCATCCAAGCCAGACTGGCGCATCGCCTGCCAGGCAGCTGCCACAGCATATACGGTAAACTTATCCTGCTTCCTCGCAAAAGGAGCCTCTATTTCATAATCAGCCGGATTGAAGTCCTTGACCTCACCTGCAATCTTGACTGGAAGATCATCCGTAGGTATGGAGGTTATCACATCTATACCGCAGACAGCATCCAGAAGATTTTTCCAATATGTCTGAACGTCATTTCCGACAGGGGTAATCACACCTGTACCTGTCACTACAACTCTTCTGTTCATATCTGGTTTTCGGTTTAGTTTCTAAATCTTGCAGCTGTCTCTGCAATAACTTTCTCTGCTCCAAGGATCAGGTCTTCGACGATATCCTTCGCCGGCTCTATCTTCTTGACCATTCCAGCGCACTCTCCGGCCATATAGCTTCCGTTTCTGTCGCCTTCCTGGACGGCCTTTCTGAGCGCGCCGCTTCCGAATGCAAGTATATCGTCCTGATTTACAGATGGATCAGACTCCATACGAGCAAAAGTCTTTGAGAATGGAGTCTTGAGGGAACGGACAGGATGGCCGAGTGATTTTCCTGTCACTATGGTAGACACATCAGAAGCCTTGAGGATCTTGTCCTTGTATTCCTGCTTGAACTGGGTAGCAAGATACTTAAGATCTTCTGCGGTAAGGTCAACGTCCTGAGTTACGCCTTTTTCTTCCTTCATCTTGTCGATGAGTTCTTCGAAGTATTTCTTACCAACTTCCATAACAACGTCAGAATACATCTGGATGAATCTTCTGTAGCAGTCCCAAGCCCAACGGGGGTTGCCGGACTTCTTGGACAGAACTTCAACCACGTCCTCGTTCAGACCCAGGTTCAGGATGGTATCCATCATGCCGGGCATGGAAGCGCGGGAACCGGAACGGACGGAGACCAGCAGGGGGTTCTCGGCGTCGCCGAACTTCTTGCCGGTGATCTCTTCCATCTTCTCGATGTATTCCATGATCTGTGCCTGGATGTCATCGTTGATCTTGCGACCGTCTTCGTAGTACTGTGTGCAAGCCTCTGTGGTTACTGTGAAACCCTGGGGAACGGGCAGACCGAGAGATGTCATCTCTGCAAGGTTAGCGCCCTTACCGCCGAGGAGCTCACGCATTGTTGCGTTACCCTCTTTGAAGAGGTAAACAAACTTGTGGCTCATTCTAAAAACCTCCTGAAAATGTGAATATGCTAAAGCAGAAATGCAATGAAATCCGCTTTGCTTTTGATGCTCTGACCCATATGGGACCATGCTTAACAAGTATTATATCAAAAAATAAAATAAAATGCCACATTTTTTAGAATTATTTTTATCATTATTTTTTACCAATATTTATAAAAAGAATTGCACAATTTGTTTAATGGTTACAAAGATGAGATATTTTGCCCGAATCCCTTGAAAAAATATCGATTTGTGAGATAATAATGGTAACTGTTATTATACGGGTGAATCCGTTGGATTCGGAAAGGCAGGCCACTATGAAGAAATGTGCGGTTATCCTTGCAGGCGGCGAAGGCAAACGTATGCAGAGCGAGGGTCCCAAGACCCTGTGCGAAGTTCTGGGCAAACCTATGCTCCGCTGGGTTATCGATGCTGTAAGAGAAGCAGGCATTGAGGATATCTGTGTTGTTAAAGGCTATCGTGCAGAGTGCATCGATGAATACGTAAGCACACTTCCTTTCCCTGTGCACACAGTGCTCCAGAGTGAGCGTCTGGGTACAGGCCACGCTGTAATGATGGCAAGGGAATATCTTGAGGAAAGAGGCGGCTCGGTTGTAATTCTGGGCGGTGATGCACCTTTTATTGATGCAGAAACAATCAAAAATTCCCTTGAGCAGCACACAAGCTCACAGGCAGGCGCAACCGTTATCAGCGCAACGGTTCCCTGTGCAGACGGCTACGGCAGAGTTGTGAGAAATGCTGACTCTTCACTTTGTGCAATTATCGAGCATAAGGATGCTGACGAGGAAACCAGAAAGATTAACGAAATCAACTCCGGTGCATACTGGTTTGATACAAACACTCTTCTTTCTGTTCTGGACAGAATCACTTCTGATAACAAAGCAAAGGAATATTATCTGCCCGATGCGCTGAAGCTTATTATATCCGACGGCAAAAAGGCAGGCGCATTTGTTGCAAAGAGCGCAGACGTTGCACTTGGTGCAAACGACCCTGCACAGCTTCAGGAGCTCAACGAGATTGCTCTCAAGAAGGGTTACAAACCCGAAACTTAATTTGATAAATCCCTTGCGGGGGATAGTCACATAATTTTTGCGCCACAAATTACACAGCGGTTAATTAATTTTACATATACTCAAAATCCAATTAACTTATTTTTTCACGGAAAAGGGGAAAAGGACATGAATTTTCACGGAAAAGACATTAAAATCTTCGCAGGTAACTCCAATCCTGAAGTAGCACAGGGCATCGCAGGTTGTCTTGGTCTGCCTTTGGGCAAATCAAGCTGCAACAAGTTCTCTGATGGCGAGATTGCAGTATCTCTTCACGAGTCTGTAAGAGGTAGCGAGTGCTTCATCGTTCAGTCTACTTGCACACCTGTTAACGATAACCTTATGGAACTGCTTATTATGATTGATGCAATGAAGAGAGCTTCTGCAGCAAGCATTACAGCAGTTATTCCTTACTTTGGTTACGCTCGTCAGGATCGTAAGGCAAAGGCAAGAGATCCGATCTCAGCAAAGCTTTGCGCAGACCTCATCACAGCAGCAGGTGCTGACAGAGTTCTTACAATGGACCTGCACGCAAACCAGATCCAGGGCTTCTTCAACATCCCTGTTGATCACCTTGTTGGCGCTCCCATGCTTGCAAACCACATGAAGAAGAAGGTTGGCAAGAACGTTGACGATTATGTTGTTGTTTCTCCTGACCTTGGTTCTGTTACAAGAGCAAGAAACTTCGCTGCAAAGCTCGGTTGCCCCATTGCTATCATCGACAAGAGAAGACCCAAGGCAAACGTTTCTGAGGTTATGAACATCATCGGTGATGTTGTTGGCAAGAAGGCTATCATTCTTGACGATATGATCGACACAGCAGGTACACTCTGCAACGCTGCTCAGGCTATCATTGATGCAGGCAGCACAGAGGTTACAGCTTGTGCAACTCATGCTGTTCTCTCCGGTCCCGCTATCGAGAGACTCGACAAGAGCGTTATCAAGGAGCTCGTTCTTCTGGATACAGTTATTATCCCCGAGGATAAGATGCTTGATAAGTTCACAATTCTTCCCGTTGCTTCTGTTTTTGCAGAGGCTATCGAGAGAATTTTCTCAGACAAGCCTGTTTCCACACTTTACACCGGTTAATTGGGTTTATTCTGAATATATTTGCAAAAAGAACAGGGGGCAGCGTTGTGCTGTTCCCTGTGTTTTGCGTTATGTGATGAACAATTTTATTTTTTTCTGGAATATATCTGCGCTTTTTTACTTATTATTTTATGTGTAAAGTGCGGAATTTGCGGAAGTTTTATTAAGGAGAACATTCTATGTTTCGTAAATCAAAGGATATGGGAAACAGCGCAATTGATTATATCATTGTAGGTCTGGGTAATCCCGGCAGAGAATATGAGAACACAAGGCACAATGCGGGCTTTGACGCTATCGATAAGATTGCGGACGAGTACAGCTGCCAGATGAAGAAACTGCGCTTTAAGTCCCTGACCGGTGAGTGCCGTATCTCCGGCAGAAAGTGCCTGCTTATGAAGCCTTCCACTTTTATGAATCTTTCAGGTGAGGCTGTGGTGCAGGCTATCAATTTCTATAAAATCGACCCTTCCAGAGTTATTGTTATTTTTGACGATATCTCTCTTGACCCCGGCAAAATGCGCATCAGAATGAAGGGCAGCGACGGCGGTCACAATGGTATGAAGAACATCATCTACCTTACAGGTTCGGATATGTTCCCCAGAATCAAGCTGGGTGTTGGCAAAAAGCCCCATCCTGACTATGACCTTAAAGATTGGGTGCTGGGAAGATTCTCAACAGCCGACAGAAAGCTTATTGACACTGTAATTGAAAACACAGTTGAAGCAGTAAGACTTATGGTAGAAGACAAAACCTCCGAGGCAATGCAGAAGTTTAACTGACCTTTGGAGGATAGATATATAATTCTATGGAGGAATTATGAATTTTCTTTCTCAGGTACTGTGCAGTAGCGAAGATTTCAGAAAAATCAATCTTGCGGTTTCTCACAAGGAGAACTGTTCGGTTACGGGCGTTACTGCGGTTCACAAAGCAAATATAATATATGCGCTCTGCTGTGAAAACAAAAGCAGGGCTTTTTGTGTTGCAAAAGATGAGAGAGAAGCGGTGTCATTGTGTGAGGACCTGTGTGCTATGGGTCTGCGGGCAATGGTGTACCCTTACAGGGATTTTACCTTAAGGGATGTAGCCGCCCAGTCCAGAGAATATGAGCATCAGAGAGTGTCTGTGCTTTTAAGAATTCTGTGCGGTGAGTGCGACTGTGTAATTGCCTGTGCAGATGCAGCGGCACAATATACAATCCCTCCCGAGTGCCTGGACAGTGCCACTCTGTTTTTGCGTGTTGGTGAGGAAATCTCCATAGAAAAATGTGTGAGCGTGCTTACACTTCTGGGGTATGAACGCTGTGATCAGATTGAGGGTGTGGGTCAGTACTCCTTGCGCGGAGGAATCCTTGACTTTTATTCACCCGATGCACAGGCTCCTGTCAGAGCAGAATTCTGGGGAGATGAGATTGACACACTCTCATATTTTGACCCGGAAACCCAGCGCAGAACCGAGCCTGTGGATGAAATTACCCTTTCTCCCTCGGCAGAGGTTTTTGTTTCTGACAGAGCAGAGCTTGCAGATGTAATCGACAAAAAAGCATCTATGCTGCGAGCAGAAAAATCACTCAAAGCAAAGGAAGTGCTAAAGGCTGAAGCAGACAATATCCGCAGAGGAATTCATATCTCCAACCTTGACAAATTCATTACTCAGATTTACGGCAGAGGTGCATCTCTGCTTGACTATACAGACGATTCTTTCATCACCTTTGTAAGCGAAGAGGTTGCCTCAAAAGAGCGAATGGCAAACGTGGAATTCCGCTACAAAGAAGATATGGTGGACTACTTTGCAGAGGGTGTACTCTGCAGAGGTTTTGACAAATTCTCACTTGACTGGAGAGAGATGGTGGAGAGCTTCTCCGAAAAAACCGTGGTGTACCTTGATAACTTTGCAAGCGGAACCCATGACCTGCCTATTTCAAGCCTTGTGCATATGAATGCAAAGCAGCTGCCATCACTTTCGGGCACAATTGCCGATTTGTGTGCAGAGCTTGAGACAATTGACCTTAAAAACAGCACAGTTGTCATTCTTGCAGGTACAGACAAAGCGGCTCACAATATCTCTGAAGCACTCAAGGAAAGAGAACTTCCGGCAGTGTATGCCAAGGCTTCCGATACCTTGCAAAAAGGCAGAGTGTATGTAATGGAAGGCAGCCTTTCTGCAGGCTTTGAATATACTGCAGAGAGATTCTATCTTTTTGCTCACAGCAGACATCAGGTAACCCCCGACAAAAAGCGCAAGCTCCCCAAAAACGGACAGGAAATCTACAGCCTTTCTGACCTTAATGTGGGTGATTATGTGGTGCATACTGCCCACGGTATCGGTGTTTTTCAGGGTGTTACAAAGATAAATGCCCACGGAATTGTAAAGGATTACATCAAGATTAATTACGCAAAGAGTGACGTGCTCTATGTGCCCGTAACCCAGCTTGACCTGGTGGCAAAGTACATCGGTCCCAAGGAGAATTCTGCGGTTAAACTCAACCGCCTGGGAGGCACCGAGTGGCAGAAATCCAAGGCAAAGGTAAAGAGTGCGGTCAAGGATATGGCAAAGGAGCTGATTGTTCTTTACAGTGCACGAATGACAGCCGAGG
>CALEIO010000132.1 GCA_937875885.1 uncultured Clostridia bacterium
TGTTTGGACTGTTAAGGATGTTTACTTTGACATTACAGTAAACGGAGGATCCGTAACTTATACAGAGGGTATGGATGGCGACAAATACATCGGTTACAAGGGAACCGTTGTTACTCTGGGTGATACAGAGCCCGGCCAGTACTTTGCTTACTGGGCAGATGAAGAGGGTAACGTGCTCAGCTACGACAGAGAGTTCAAGTTCTATCCCTACAGAGATATGGAAATTACCGCTCACTACATTACAGCTACAGATTATAAGCTGGATGTATCCGGTACAATGACAGAAACTCTTGTAAACGATAAGCAGGGCGAAACATTCACAGTTTACTTCGAGAACAACTGGAAGTGGAGCGATGTATGTGCTTACTATTGGGGCATTACCGGTGAGCCTCAGTGGCCCGGTATCTCTATGACACTTGTTGAAACCAATGCAAGCGGCAACGACATCTATATGGCAGAGATTCCCTATGGTGTAAAGGGTGTTGTTATCAACGGTATCAAGAATGACGGCTCAGGCAACAGAGATCAGACACCTGACATCAAGGAGTACGTTGACGGTCGTCAGTACAGCATGAACTGGAACTACGGCAACGAAGTAGTTATTAACGACTACAGAATCAACGGCAGCACACAGTTTAACGTTGTTTATCTCCGCGTATCTGCTGATTGGGCATCTGAAAATGCCTGGTTCGCAACTTATGCATGGAATGGCGATAACGACAGCAACAATGCTTGGTTCAGAATGGCTCATGTAAGCGGCGATATTTATGTTGTATATATGCCCGTTGAGCTGGATCACTTAATATGTGTAAGAATGAATCCTGCATCAAATGCATTCAGCTGGGACAACAAGTGGAACCAGACAGGTGACCTTACAGTAACTCCTGATGATACAGATAACTTGTATGCGCTCAATGCAGGCTTTGACAATCCCAGCGGTTACACAGAGAATATGAACACAGTTTACTTTGTAAACGAGCAGAACTGGAGTAAGATTGATGTTTCTTACACAGATGATAGAGGTACATACAAGTCAGAGGCTGTTTATGCTGGCAAGGATAAGAACGGCAACGAGGTTTACTCTATGCTTATTCCCACATTTGCAACCAGCATCACATTCTCTGATGGCACAAACGAGTATGTATATCTTGTATCCGGCGGCAAACTTCAGAGAGATATAGTGTTTACATTAAGCGCTCTTGTACCTGAGGTGGACCGTGAGGCGCTCATAAATGTAGGTATGGATACATCTTCTGTAAAGGATTCCAACACAATCGTATTCTCCTGGGATGTTTCTGAGGAAACAGGCTATACATTTATCAATGCAGGTGTACTCATCGTTAAGGAAGAAAACTACAACGAGTCTACATTTGTAAAGGGAACAATCGATCCCAATGTAATTCAGTTTGTACCCTCCAAGAACTATCTCAACACATCAGGAATTCACTCCGTAACAATTCCCCAGGTTGCAAAGGGTGACGGATGGATTGCATGTGCATTCGTTCAGTACAGAGATGAAAACGGAATTCTCCGCACAAAGTATTCCAAGCAGGTTACCGGCACAAAGTAATCCGTAAAGGAAACTAAAAACAAAATTTCAGAAAGTTTTCTGACATAAGAAATCCCCCGAACAAGAATTTGTTCGGGGGATGTTTTGTTTGTATTGAATTTTTAGTCCAAAACTTTATCAGTTCCAGTAATCGGTCTGGTGGGGAAGCTGAATGTTTTTAGCTTTGAATATGGGGTCTTTGCCCTCTTTGCGCTGCTTGGTGTAATCATCAAGAGCTCTGAAAGCATATTTGCCGAGAATGACAATAACGGGCATATTGATAAGTGTCATACAAGACATCAGGACGTTTGAGATGTTCCAGAGTGTGTTTGCCTTCAGTAATGCGCCAAGAAGAATCAGCGCAGAAGCGATGATGTAATAAGTTGTTTTGAACTTCTTGGAGGGGTCTTTGCCCAGAATGTGGTTGAAAGCCTTGTCAACATAGAAAAGGTTGCCGATGAGTGTTGTGAATGCAAAGAGCACCATTGCAACTGTGATGAAGATGGGGCCGAAATCACCCAGGGTTGTCTGCAAAGACTGCTGAACATAAACTGCGCCGGAAATTTCTGCTGTGGGTGTAACACCTGAACTCATACACATAAATGCAGTAGCAGAACAAACAAGCAGAGTGTCGATGAATACGGAAAGAACCTGCACAAGACCCTGCTTAACGGGATGGCTTACTGCAGCAGAGGAGGATGCGTTGGGAGCAGAGCCTACACCTGCTTCATTACTGAACAGACCGCGCATAATACCATACATAAGGCAGGAGCCTGCAAATCCGCCGAAGATAGCTTTGAAATTGAAAGCTTCTGTGAAGATTGTGCGGAAAATTGAGGGCAGAGCGGGGATGTTCATTGCTGTAATAACCAGAGCAACCAGAATGTAAGCAAGACCCATAATGGGAACGATAAGGCTTGTTGCCTTGATGAGTCTTTTGCCGCCGCCGAAAAGACAGAATGCAACGAGCAATGCTGTAAGTCCGCCGATAATCCAGGGCATAATGTTAAAGGTGAAGTTTGCGCCTGCACCTGAAATTGTACAGGTTGTGTTGTAAAATTCATAGGTTGAGAATGTGGACTGCAGGTTGTAGGAAGCCAGCATATTGAAGCCCACACCGTATGTAAGAATAAGAATTACAGAGAAGAAAACTGCAAGTCCGCGTTTTTTGAGAGCAGCCTGAATATAGTATGCAGGACCGCCGTAGCAACCGTCTTTGCCGCGCTTTTTGTAAATCTGTGCAAGGGTGCTTTCGATGAAAGCAGAGGATGCACCGATAATAGCAATAACCCACATCCAGAATACGGAGCCGAATCCGCCCAGACACAGAGCTGTGGAAACACCGATGATGTTACCTGTGCCAACTCGGGAAGCTGTGGATACCATCAGAGCCTGAAAGGAAGAAACGGAGTTTTTGCCTTTGGGCTTTTCTGTAACAGAGCGAATCTGTTCACCAAATAATCTGAACTGAACAAACTTGGTACGGATTGTAAAGTAAAGTCCGCCAAGAATCAGCACTACAATGAGAACATTGCTCAGATTAACGTCTAAAAAGTTTATGATCTGATCAAACATTGTTTCGCCTCACTTTATTAAATTTCTCAATTATTATAAATGAATTAGTATAAAGTTGTCAAATTATGTAAGCAAAAGCAGAAATCTCCTACAAATCTGTAAATTGACTATTAAAGCGGATTAATATATTATAATAGTATATAATGAGGCAGTAGGCGCTTTTTGCGGCCTGATGCCTGAAACGATGATTTTTTTTGGAGGGAGGAAACACACTTTGGTATTTTCCAGTCTTACATTCTGGTTTTTTTATCTGCCCTTGGTTTTGCTTCTTTATTATGCAGTACCAAAGAAAATCCGCAACATAGTGCTCTTTGGTGTAAGCCTTGCTTTCTACGGATGGGGAGAGCCTGTGCTGGTGCTTCTGATGCTGCTTACAATTCTTGTGAATTATGGGGCAGGTTTGCTTATAGAGAAATCTGCAGGTAACCGACAGAGACAAAAGCTCTGGCTTGTTTTGTCTGTTGTGGTGAATCTGGGACTTCTGGTATTCTTCAAGTATTCGGGAATGATAGTGGAAACTCTCAATCTGCTACCCTTTGTCAATATTGCTTTTGATGCACCGTCCCTGCCTATTGGTATCAGCTTCTATACCTTCCAGGCAATGTCTTATACTATAGATGTATATAAGCAGGACACAGCTGCCCAGAAGAGTCCTCTTGTGCTTGGCACATACGTAACGCTTTTTCCGCAGCTTATTGCAGGTCCCATTGTCCGTTACAAAGACGTTGAGGACCAGATGACAGAAAGAAAAGAAACACTTCAGAAATTTGCAAGCGGTGTTGTGCTGTTTTTGTGCGGTCTTGCAAAGAAGGTGCTCCTTGCAAATCAGTTTGCCGCAATGTGGCAGAATCTTGGGGGAGAAACAGCCCAGGGACTGCTTGCCCGTTGGGGTGGCCTTGCAGCACTTACTCTGCAGATTTATTTTGACTTTTCCGGCTACAGCGATATGGCAAGAGGTCTTGGCAGAATGATTGGCTTTGAATTTATGGAAAACTTCAACTATCCCTACATTTCAAAGTCCATAACCGAATTCTGGCGACGCTGGCACATTTCTCTTTCCACCTGGTTCAGAGATTACCTCTATATTCCCCTTGGCGGTAACCGCAAAGGTTTCGGCAGACAGATTTTCAACTTGTTTGTTGTATGGGCGGCAACGGGTCTTTGGCACGGAGCGGCATACAATTTCCTTATCTGGGGTCTTTATTTCTTTGTGCTTCTGGTTGTGGAGAAACTTTTCCTTTCCAAAGTGCTCCCGAAGCTCCCCGGATTTATCTCTCACATTTATGCCTTGTTCTTTATAATGATAGGTTGGGCAATCTTCAACTTTACAGATGTAGGTGCCTTGTGGCAGTATGTGTGCGGATTGTTCTCTGCAGCAGACGGAATGTACTCTGTAGAATCTGCTCCCGTGCTTATGAGCTATCTGCCTGTAACTCTGGCAGGTATTGTGCTCAGCACACCTGTGCTCAAGGTTATGCATCGCAAACTTTATGATAAAAGGTTCTATCCTGTACTGCTTGGTGCAGGTTGTGTTGCTGTTATGGTGCTCTGCACAGCTTCTCTTGTAAGCGACAGCTACAATCCTTTTATCTATTTCAGATTCTGATGGGAGGTAAGAGAAATGAATAACAAAAAAGCACAGGTTGCCATTGTGGCAATTTTCCTCGCCTTTACTCTTACATTCTCCTGTCTGTTTCTGGTGCTTCCTAAAAAAGAATACAGCTCCTCTGAGAAGCGTTTTCTTGCAAAGATGCCCGAGATATCGGCAGAAAACTTCTTCAGCGGCAAGCTGACAAACTCCCTTGAGGGTGGCGAAAACGGCGGATATATTCCCGACCATTTCCCTTTGAGAAGTCTTTTTGTGGGAATCAGCGCATACTGGAATCTGGGAATCGGCTCTACAGCCTCAAACGGATACTACTACAGCGATGACGGATATATTGTAACAAAGCCTGCAGAAACAAACAGAGCTGACAGAAACCTGCAGCTTATTAATCTTTTTGCGGCATCCTTTGACGAGGTTTCGCTTATGGTTGTGCCCTCTGCAGGAGAGATGCTGGACGGAAAACTTCCCTCATTTCACAAGCCTTATCCCGATAGACCGGTTTATGACTACATTGCAGAAAATAAAGCAGAAAACATAAAGTTTATGGATTTGCGTGAAAGCTTTGGAGATTGTGTGGCAAGTGACGAGCAGATTTACTACAAAACCGACCACCATTGGACCAGCCTGGGTGCTTACACAGCATACAGCCTGTATTGTGAGGAAAAGGGTCTTTCTGCGACGGCTGCAGATTCTTTCCACAAATCAGAGCACAGCGGTTTTTACGGCACAACATATTCTTCTTCGGGATATTTTCTGAATAAACCCGACACTCTGGAAATCTGGGAGAATAAAAACTTTGCAGACAGCATCAGAGTTACAATAACAGAAGGTGCCGAGAGCAAGGAGTACACAAGTATGTATTTTGCAGAGCACCTTTCCGAGGATGATATGTATCCTGTGTTCCTTGACGGAAACCACGCCCTTGTAACCATAGAAAACAGCAAAGCAAAATCTGATGAAACCATCATTATCATAAAGGACAGCTTTGCTCATTGTGCGGCACCCTTCTTTGCAGAAAACTACAGCAAGGTTGTAATGGTGGATCTGAGATACTACAAAAACTCCGTAACACAGCTTGCAGAGGATTGTGGTGCAGATGAGATGCTTTTCCTCTACGGAATGAACAACTTCTGTACAGATTCAAATCTTGCGTTTTTACAATAAAAAGCTATATATAAAAAACACTTCCGACTAATAATCGGAAGTGTTTTGCTTTATGTTCAGAGTTTATGCTCCGCCAGATATCTGCGTACTTTGTGGATGATTCTGCGGTCATTGTCGTATGTGCAGCCTTTTTCTGCTTCATTAAGGGGTATCCAGTTGTAGCTGTCAATCTCGCTTTCCTGAATGCGGATTTTGTTATCCTTGGCCATAGCCAGGAAGAAAACAACTCTTTTGCGGATTTTGCCGAAGGGGCAGTAGTCGCTTACCTCTCTGAATCCGTCAAGAATTACTACATCCAGATTTGTTTCTTCTTTAACCTCGCGGATGGCTGTCTGCTTTTCGTTTTCCCTCAGCTCTACGTGGCCTTTGGGAAAACTGTAAAATCTGCCGTTGTGATTTTTTACCAGCAGAACATTGTACTGGTTTGTTGTGCTGTCCTTGTAGAGGATAACTGCACCGCAGGATTTCTCGTAAAGGCAGCTGATTTTTTCGACATTCGAGTGACGTAATGCCTGAAGCTTTTCACGAAGCTCGGGCTCGTACATTATCTCGTTTTTCATAGCAACAATGGGACGCTCTGTGTCGTCGTCAAACTGGGCAACGGCTGTGACGATTCCCTGGAAAGTTTCGGGTGTACCTTTTCTTGTAACTATATATGCAATCTGATTATCGATGTTTTTCCCGTTAATGTAACCTGTGTACAGATTCTCGGAAATTGCACCGTAAATTGTAACGTTAACTTCTGTTGATATCATTTGTTTCCCTCCTTGCAAAGTTTCTCATCGGAATCTTAGCTCAGAGAGCTTTTCATTGTGGCTACCTGGGATGTACTGTTGGCAGACATTGTGTTGTTGAGGATAATAACCTCGTCAATGTCGTTGGATTTAAGGTATTTGTTAAGGTCGCCGTCGTAATATCTGAAGTCAAGCAGATGAACTTCATCGTAATGTGCAGTAAGGTAAGGTGCAAAAGCGTTGCCGTAGGAATCTTTTACAACTGCAATTTTCTTGCCTGTGTTTGCGGATGTTTCGATTACAAACTGAGCGGTGTCGCCCCAGCAGAATACACCGTAAGTGAGTGTGCCTGAGGTAGCGGCGGGATAGTAAACATCGCAGTTGATTGTGGAGGAGCTCATACGCTCTTTCATCTTTGCAGATGTTTCAACAGGAAGGTCATAGTAAATAACCTTGTCTGCATTGTTGTAGAGAGCACTTGAGCCGGACAGGGTGTAGAAAGAACCTGTGAATCCGGAGATAGTGTTTTTCTTCAGGCTTGAAAGCTCAATGGGAGTTTTGCCGGTCTGCTCGCAGAATGCTGTGTAAGCATAGTAAGCACCCAGACTTGTCCAGTGATGGTCTGTGTTGTAGTAGATGTACTCATCGTTGTGAGTAGAGAGTGCATTGTAGCAGTTGATAGGCTGAACACGGCTGCTTAAGTTTTTGTTGATAACCTTGATGTTGTCTGCCTGGGATGTGCAACCAATCTCTTTTGCAATTCTTGTGGGAAGCCCGAACTCTGTGTGGTTGGGAATAACCATATTGTAAACAGTGGTTTTTTTGTCCAGATTCTTTACAATGCTGTTTACAGCAGATGCATAGTTCTTTGCAACCTTGTCTGTGCTGCCGAAAAGATTGTAGCCTACACCTTTGTAGATGTAAAGGGTTGTGGAGTAGAGTGTGCCGTCCTTTTTATCGTCCTTGATAACAGGAGCAATAAACTCGTTCACATCGGTAGCGTCAGCAGGAGCTGTGGTTTCTTCCGGTGCGGTGGTGGGGGGCACGGTTGTGGGCGCAACTGTTGTGGGAGGAGTTGTGGTTTCCTCTACAGGTGCGG
>CALEIO010000133.1 GCA_937875885.1 uncultured Clostridia bacterium
GGTAACAACGCCAACGGTAAGAATATCCATGCTCTTTGCAATTTCCGCAACAACAGGAGCAGCACCGGTTCCGGTTCCGCCGCCCATACCTGCGGTAATGAATACCATATCGGTATCCTTAAGAAGTGCTGCGATTTCTTCTTTGTTTTCTTCAGCAGCCTTCATACCAACCTCGGGGAGAGAGCCTGCACCCTTACCGCGAGTAACTTTTTCACCAATCTGAATTTTCTGGGAAGCCTTGGAGAAACGGAGAACGTGCTCGTCTGTATTAACAGCGATGAACTCTACATTACGAACCTCCATCTTTACCATGCGGTTAACAGCGTTTCCACCGCCGCCGCCGACACCGATAACTTTAATTACGGGTAAATAATCAACAACTTCTCTTTCTAACTCAAAAGCCATTTTCTTGTCCTCCTTGAAACGTCTATATAAGATAAATTATACGCTGTGATCTATAAACGGACATAGTTACACACTATTATCCACTTTATAATAAGGTAACATATCCGACGTATAATTTCAACATTTTTTTGAAATTTATCGGTATTTTTTATGTTTTCAACATAATTTACCGCCTAAAACCCAAGTAATCCGTATTTTTTTGCATTAAAAGAAATATATATTCCACTATGTATTTATTGCAGATTAATAATATACCATCTGGGTTTCTACCTGCTCCTCTTCTGTGGCAGGCTCTGTAGCCGTCACATGGGGCGACAGCAGAGTGTACTGGTTAAAGTAGGATTTCATTGTGTCGTAGCACATAGAAACATCCAGATCACCTGCAATCATAGAGCCACCAACGTCGATTTTTTCCTTGATGACCGTATGCGCTGTCTGCACCTTGTAATCGATATGCTCGGGCAGACCGATATACACAACAATTCTGTCATCATAAACATACTTCATCGAGAAGGTTTCTCCGTCTGCTGCAATATTAATGGCTGTTATGTTTGTAGTGCCCATTGACTTGAACGATGCAAAAAGCTCCTGCAAAGCAGTACCTATAAGCTCCGAATCAAACTCAATGAATTCGCCTGCAGGTTTTCCCTCAACGGTAACACCCTCAATAACGGGAATTCCCGCTTCGTCGTCGGAAGAAGCCACCTCAAGCACCTTACCCTTATCGCTGACAATATAGAATCCGCCAAGACCCTCAATTATATAAGCAGGGTCTGCAAGGGTAATATCGATATTGATTGAATTGGGGAAAACACTGTAGATATCAGCATCCTCCACATAGGGGAATTTTTTCTCGATTTTCTTTTCGGCACGTGCTTTGGGAGATGTAAAAATATTATCTCCGTACACAAGTCCGCTTGCTTCGATAATCTGCTGTTTTGAGTATGATCCGCTACCCTTCACATTGATTGTTTCTGTTTTGAACAGAACTGTAAGAGAAAGCACTGCACCCACAAGCACCACACCAAGCACAATGAGAATTGAAACAACAATGCTTCTGAACTTTCTTGCGGCAGGGCTCAAAGGCTTTCTGGGAGGTTTAGGGGGCACATTACCCCTTGAAGTTTTTCTGCCCGAAGAGCCTGATGGTCTGCGTGTTTCGGTTACTCTGCCCTGTGAGCTTGTCCTTCTTTGTGAATCCACACGGGAGGAGTCGGCAGGTCTGCCCCCTCCCCCTTGACGGGATGTATTCTCTCTTTTTCTCTGCTGTGATTCACGGTCTACTCTTCTGGAGGAATCGTAGTCCGCAAAATTTCTCTCTCTTGCATAAACCTCAGGTGCAGCGGCACTTCGTCTTCTTTCTCCCTGATTGTTAGCAGAGCTGTTTCTGCGGGGAGGATTCTGGGGTGCTCTCTGTGCGCCTGTTGGCCTTTGAGCTCTCTCTGCTGAACCCTTTCTTTCGGGAGTACCAACCTGTGGCTTTCTCTTGGAAGAAGTTCTTCCTGCAGAGTTTGCAGATTGTGCAGATGAGCGCTGTCTGTCTGCACTTCTTTTCATCTGGCCCTTGGTCTGCATTGAACCTGTTCGTTCAGCCTGAGCCGAACGCTCCTGTCTGCGACCTTCCCACTCTTTTAGAGAAGGAATGGGAGCTGTTTTATCCTGCATAGTGCCACCTCCTTTTTGTAGTCTTTTTCGTATATAAATTCCTATATTATATAAACAAACTGATTGTTGTTTTCATATCTTTTTAACATCGGCACCCAAAGCACGAAGCTGAACATCAAAATCCTCGTAGCCACGCTCAAGGTACCTGGTTGTATCTAATCTGCTCACACCCTGGGCTCCCAGAGCCGCCACCACAAGCGCCGCCGAGCCTCGCAGGTCCTTTGCACAGAGAGAGGAGCTGAAAAGTTCATCCACTCCCTCAACAACCGCAACTCTGCCCTCGGCTTTCACCCGTGCACCCAGTCGGAGAAACTCACCCACGTGCTTGTATCTGTTCTCAAAAACCGTTTCCACAAATACAGTAGTACCTTTTGCAAGGGTAGCCATAGCCATTACGGGCGCCTGTGCATCTGTGGGGAATCCCGGATACGGAAGTGTCTTGAAGTTCATGTGGTTCTGTCTCGGCTTGGCTACTACTCGGATCGCCTCGTCAAACTCTACAACTTCACAGCCCATCTCCAGAAGTTTCGCAGAAATCGCTTCCATATGTTTCGGGATAACATTCTTAACAAGAATAATTGCCATCATAAAGCCTTCGTAAACAAGGCGGATAGCAATGGGACCAACAATCATAAGCAGAAGACCCCAGCCGCCATACCATCTTGCGCGGGTGTGATAAGCGTAACCGCTGTAAGAGTAGTAGGTGTGACCCTGCTCAAAGAAGAACAGCATAAAGAAACCAAATACAACGGAGAATGCTGTGCAGAGCACATAGAGTGCCTGTAAGATTTTCTCGATGATAAGGAATTTGAAGTTCAGAAAATCGTGTGCAAACTTACCGATTTTGTTAAGGTTGGCTCTCTTCTTCTGGGGAATGATGAAAATAAAAGCCAGTACAGTAGCAGCAATTGAAGCGAGAATTGCTACAACAAGGAAGAAAATTTTCATAAAAAACCTCCAATATATTTTTTACATTATAGCACAAAATTTCTCATAAGGTCAAACTATGTGACAATATTGTTGCTTTTTATTTATGGGTGTTTTTTGCAGAAAACATCAGAGTTTGACTCTCATAAGTCCGTGTTTGTTGCAGCAAATGTACACAAATCCTTTTTTGCGAAGCTGAAACCGACTTTCGGCTGCGCCCTCGGGGTAGAGCTTTACAAACTGCATTCTGTCAAAGGATAGGTAGGCAATAAAGGATATGAAGTGCTCCTTGGTCATAGGATGGTTGAGAGTTACGTAGTGCTCGTCCTCAACCTTTTCTATGGTGACATTGTGGGCAGAGTCGGCATCTTCTGCTTCAAGGGGCGGCAGAGTGATTCCGCAGCAGCTTATGTGTGCCTTACCCATAGTGTGAATAACATTACCGCACAGGGGACAAACGTAAAACGCAGAGCGCATAATGTTGGCGCAGGTGTTGTTGTTGACTATAACCTCACCCGACATAAGCTCGGGCACAGAAACGCCCAGAGCATTTGCAAGGGGCTCAATGAGGGTGATGTCAGGCAGACCCTTTGCAGTTTCCCATTTGCTCACGGTTTTGTCGCTGATACCGATAATTTCTGCAAGCTCTGCCTGGGTCAGGTTTCTGTTTTCACGAAGATTTCTGATGGTAGCACCTGTTATATATGTATTCATATCACCACTCCTTACAGAACAAATTATACCTGTGATAAAGCAAATCTGCAACCTACGTTAAGTAGACAAAGTGGCGTGTGCGCGTGTTAATATCAAAAAGGGTGAGGGTGCTGTATGCATTGGTGGTCAGAATTTGCAGAGAGGGTTGTTACCATTTATGCATATACCAGCCGGATTTTCGAAAAAACTCGGTAGCCTCTTCGCCATACTCTTTTTTATCCTGGTTATAGCGGTCAATGTCAACCACCAGGTGTAAAGACTCCTTTGGAGCAGGCAAGGGCTTGGTGGTCATATATTCGCCCCGTTGTTGTTTTTTGATTTGCTCGGTGGCAGAAATGCCATTATCAATGTCAGCCCAATAAGCATCCCAATCAAATCGGGTGCCCTTTGGTGCTGTTGGCTCAAGTTTTGCCTTGACAATTTCCTTGGTTGCATAAAGTCCCCCAAGTGCAGAGAGCAAAATCCAAAACATAACCACACCTCCGTCAGTTGTGCGAAAAATTGTGAGTTTCCTCACCCTTGATTGCAGTATATCATATAAGCTGTACAATAAAACGGACATATAAAAACCTCCCCACCTTTATGGGGTGGGGAGGGGATTAGTGCTCTTTGTGCAGTTGAGTTGTCTGTATGCACAAGGTGAATTTATTTTTTTGCTTCGTTGGGGATTTTCTCTGCTTCGGGTCTTGATTCGGCTTTATGGCTTTTTTCATCGGCTTTGATTTCCCAATGAATGATGAATGCAAGGAGTGCACGGATAAGAATTACCACACCCAGGATTGAAAGCTCCTCAAGGTTGTGGATGATAACTGTCTTGATAATCTCGGCACCCATCTTGAACTCAAGTGCCAGGGAAAGAGCCTTGCCCAGGTCAACAACCACATGGAAAGGAGCTCTTCTGAAGATGCTCTGCAGGAGTTTGATAAGTGCACGTACAGAGCCCACAATTATAATCAGAATTCCCACAAGCTCCAGGGTGTAAGCTGCAAATTCTGCGAAAGGATACAGAAAATCTTTATAGCCGGCAATGATGTTTTCTAACATAAAATCTGCCTCTTTCTTATTTCTTTACATAATTGTTCCAACCTGTGGAGACCATCTTGTTGCCCGCAGGGTCAATCCACATTGCCTCTACATCTGCAAAGCTTTCCACAAGGTCGTAGCCTTCTTGTTGAGTCATACAGAAGAGAGCAGTGGAGAGAGTATCTCCAAGGCCTGAATCTTTGCACACCACAGAAACGGATACGTAACCTTCTGCAGGCATAAGAGTGTCGGGGTGGATGATGTGATGATACTGTTTGTCACCTACAGTGTAGTAGCGCTGATATGAGCCGCTTGTTACAACCGATGCGTCAACAAGATTCAGATACTCCAGATAATCGTCACCCGTGGAGTTTTCTATACCCACAGTCCAGGGGGTGCCATCGGGCTTTGTGCCTATTGTGCGCACATTGCCGCCGAAATTCAGCACAAGTCCGCTGTAACCCTTTGATTCAAGGGAGAGGGCAATCTGCTCTGTGGCGTAGCCTTTGGCAATAGCACCCACGTCCAGCTTCATCTGGGGGTCGGTGAGGGTTACCGTGGAGTTTTCGGTGTCGATGACTACCTTGTTGATGTCAGTATGCTTTGCGGCTTCTTTGAGCTTCTCTGTAGGGGGCAACTGTGCTTCGGCGGGGTTGTCCATTCCCAGAGTGCGGTAATCGTGCCACAGAGAAAGTACACTGCCCATAGCAATGTTCAGCATACCGTGAGTTTCAGCATACATATCTTTTGCATAAAGCAGCAGGTCTATGATTCTGCTGTCCACCTTAACGGTGCGGTGCTCACCATCCACAAGTTCGTTGATGGTACAGAGGTTTTCCATTCCCTCAAAACGATGATAAATGGAGTAGAGCTTGTGGTACTGTTCAAGCTCTGCAAACACAAAATCTGCAATTTCGTCAAAGGCTTCTTCGCTTTCGGCATAGCCTGTAATTACAGAAACTGTGTCAAAATAGTCAAATGAATTTGCGGAGTATTTCTCCGGCTCAGGGGTGGTTGTGCAGGCAGTGAAAATAGTACAAAGAAGGATACAAACTACCAGCAAACCGCAGTAAAATCTTTTTTTCATAATAATTAAGTTAAGAAAAGCGGGAGCCGTAACTCCCGCTTTCTGAATCGTTTTTTATTAGCCGAGCTTTACAGCAGCCTTAACAAAGCCTGTTACATAGATTGTGCAACCAGCGCTCTGTACGTCTGCAACACCCTTGCCGTCTTCAGCAACGAGACCGGAGATCTCAGCGGATGTCTTGCCGATGCAAGCAGCGTCGAAAGCAGCAGCCTGCTCAAACCACTCTTTAGCAGCGTTGCCGTAAGCAACCATACCATAGTTTGCGCCCTGCTCCTTCTTGGAGAGAACTTCTTTAGTTGTATCAAGTGTGGAAACACCTGCAGTTGTGAATGTGAATGTAACCTCTACACAGTCACTGGAAGCTGCAACAACCTTGCCGTCAGCATCAAGAGCTGCTGCAAATACAGTTGTAGAAACCTTGTTGCTGCCGTCCTTGTCAGCAGTTGCATCTGTGCCTGTCTGCTCTGTGTAAGCAGTAACCTTTACTGTGTCAGCAGCTGTAGCGTTAGAGTCAGCAGCTGCGTTGTAAGCCTCTTCGATAGCAGCAACGAAATCGCTGATTGCGATTGTGCAACCTGCATTGATAACGTCCTCTGTACCCTTGCCTTCAGCAGCGATGAGTGCCTTAACCTCGTCAAGAGTCTTGCCTGCAACTACTGTTTCGAAAGCGTCAGCCTGCTCGAACCACTCTTTTGTTGCATTGCCGTATGCTACCATATTGTAGTCCATACCCTGCTCATACTTTGTAAGGAAAGCGTTGTCAGCAACAGCCTTGCCGTCGTTTGTGAACTTAACTGTGTTGCTTGCTGCGTCAAGTGCACAAGCAACGATCTTACCATCTGCATCAACTGTTACAGCTGCAAAAGTAATGTCGATCTTACCTGTGCCCTCTGTGTCAATTGTTGCGTCTGCAGTTGTGGGTGCGCTTGTGTAAACACCTGCGCCGAACTTGAGTGTTGCTGCTGATGCATCGCTGTTATCGTTACAAGCTGTGAAAACGAAGAGCATAGAGATGGATAACGCGATCACCAGACAGAATGAAAGAAATTTTTTCATAGTTGTGTCCTCCTGATTTATTTAGTTTAATTTAATTGTACAATATTGACAATTTGTTGTCAATGTTTGTATTTCAGATGAATTTTTCGGGATATCTTCTGATTAACAGTGATCCGCAAAGTCCGATGAAAACACCTGCGATTGTGCCTGTAATCAGCAATACCACCAGGTAATATGCAAGCTCTGAGGTTTCAAGCAGAAGCATTGCCATAAGCACCTGACCTACGTTGTGCATAACTGCACCTGCAACGCTGACTCCCACTGTGGAAACCAGGTTGCTGCGGCGCAGCAGAATCATTGCAAGCATACTCAGCAGTCCTCCTGCAAAGCTGTACAGAAACATCATCACATTGCCAAAGAGCACTGTTACCAGCACCATTCGGATTAATGACACGATGATTGCACTGCGGGCATCTTTTCTGTAAAGCAGAAAGATGATGATTGTGTTTGGCAGACCTACCTTTATGCCGGGCACTGCAGCAAAGAGGGGAGGGAGTATGGCTTCAATGTAAGCCAGAATCAGAGCTATTGTGGTGCATAGACCCAAAAGAGCGATTGTTTTTGTTTTTTTCATAAACAAACCTCCTTTAAGCTATCACATCGGGAGCATCCTGTGATTCTTGTGTAATAACCGTCACCACAACCCGATTGGGCAGACATACAATACTCTCTCCCTTTCGGTAGATGGGTCGGTGGGATGCACAGATTTTGTCGGGGCAGGAGGCTGTTTCAACGTAAGCCTTGCCGTCTTTGATAACAAGTAGGTTGTGTCCGCTGTTATCCTTACCTGTGTAGATGTCCTCGGTTATATCCTGTGACAAGGAGTAAACTCCGTAAACTTCTCCGTCAACGGTAACCTCCACCTTGTCACCCTGACCGCGCACAAGAAACAGATAGATGCAGCCGATAACTGCAATAAGCACTATTGCACCAATCAGGATTATATCATTTTTCAGATGTTTTTCTGATACTTTATTTATTCTTGCCATTATTCTTAACAACTTTCGCCTAAATCGGGGAAGAAAACTGTTTTAAGACAAGCTGTGGGGCAACCGCTGACACAAGTGCCGCAATGGTTGCATTTTTCGTAATCGATTACTGCCACGTTGTCTATTACGTGGATAGCATCATGCTCACAGCTCTTCTCGCACTTCT
>CALEIO010000134.1 GCA_937875885.1 uncultured Clostridia bacterium
AGCACGCACACCGAAACAAGAGATTGGAGAATAGATTCTTTCGGAATTTAGTTATTTTTGTATGCAGAAATAACCGAAAGAAGACTGATGAAGATACTCTACCTATGGATAATGCTTGCCATGCTCGCTATGGCATCGTGCAGTAGCCACGACGAACCCGAATTGATTGAACCTGTACCACCTGCTCAGGAAGATGAACCCAAAACCGTGAATGTACAGTTCGTAGTAGGAGAGTACCCTGCATTTGCAAGTCAAGGCAATGCTTCAGACGATGACAAAACCGCTTGGAGCGAGGCTGATGAAATCTTCGTCACATTCACATCGCCTAAGTTGGGTAAAAAGACAGCTGTGCTGACCTATCGGAACAATGCATGGACTACTGGATCAACCTTATCATATATCGAAGGAGAGACACCAGAAGTTACCGCCCTCTATGCCCCGTGCTATCAGTACAAGGATGGTGCACTTACCCTTAAAAACGGAAGTCAGCTAGGGTTGACGGAATACATTTCTGTCAATGCTACCGTCAGTGGAGACAAAGTAAATGTACGTTTTACCAATACCGACCGCACTTATAGTAGGCTATGCATTTCCACTTTTGCAGGACAGACGCTTACGATTACAACCACTGGTTTCACTCCAGCAGGAGCAACTTCTGGAACGACTGAATCTTATACCTTGAAAGCTGATAATCAGGGATCTATTTTTCTTTATGGTGCTATTAAAGCAGGTGCAATTGTAAAGGTTGAATCCGAAGGTGTTGTCATTGCCTACACCTCTGTTTACGGCAACACAAAGAAAGCTGTACATCTCCTGGCAGAAAAGCTCCGCGCCAACGGTTGCCCCAAGGTTGTAGTCAACGACCTTGCCCGCTGTGATATGGCAGAAGCTGTGGAGGATGCTTTCAGATACAGCAAACTTGTACTTGCCACAACAACCTACAATTCAGAGATTTTCCCCTTTATGCGCGAATTCATCAATCATCTGACAGAGCGAAACTACTCTAACCGCACAGTTGCTTTCATTGAAAACGGAAGCTGGGCACCCACTGCCGCCAAGGTTATGAAAGGTATGTTTGAAAAGAGCAAGAACCTTACATTTGCAGACACTACCGTGCGAATCCTTTCTGCGCTCAGTGAAGAAAGCTCTCAGGAGCTGGAGAATCTGGCTCAGGAGCTTTCCAGAGAATACCTTGCACAGCACAGCGACACAGCAGACAAAAACGACCTTTCTGCTCTGTTCAAGATTGGTTACGGACTTTACGTTGTAACATCTTACGACGGCAAAAAGCACAACGGTCTCATTGTAAACACAGTAACACAGGTTACAAACACTCCCAATCGGATTGCTGTTACAATAAACAAGGAATCCTATTCTCACCACGTTATCAGGCACACGGGTGTTATGAATGTAAACTGTCTTTCCGTTGAAGCTCCTTTTGCAGTGTTCGAAACCTTTGGCTTTGAAAGCGGAAGAAACACAGATAAATTTGCAACCATCGAGCCCCTCTACACAGACAACGGACTTGCATTCCTGCCCAGATACATCAATTCCCTTATGTCCCTCAAGGTTGTGCAGTATGTAGATCTGGAAACTCACGGAATGTTCATCTGCGAAGTTACCGAGGCACGTGTGGTATCGGACAAAGAAACCATGACCTACAACTATTATCTTGACAACGTAAAACCCAAGCCCAAAACCGAGGGCAAAAAAGGCTATGTTTGCAAAATCTGCGGCTACATCTACGAGGGTGAAACTCTTCCCGAAGATTACATTTGTCCTCTGTGCAAACACGGTGCTGCGGATTTTGAAGAAATAAAATAATAATTTCCAGAATTTCAGATATAACATTATTATGGAGGTAATATTATGAAAAACACTAAATTTTACATTTGCGAGCATTGCAAAAACATTGTAGAAATCATCCATTCTGCCGGAGTGCCCATTAAATGCTGCGGTCAGAATATGACCGAGTTAATTCCCGGCGCAATTGACGCTGCACAAGAAAAGCACGTACCCGTTGTGGCTGTAGAGGGAAACCTTGTAAAAGTGTCTGTTGGCGAGGTTACACACCCTATGACAGATGAACACCACATTGCCTGGATTTATCTGCAGACAGACAAAGGCGGACAGCGCAAGAATCTTCTTACTACAGACGCTCCCGAGGTTGTATTCTCAATTGCAGACGAAAAGCCCGTTGCGGTTTACGCTTACTGCAATCTTCACGGCTTATGGAAAGCAGACATCTGATTTATGTAAAACAAAAGCCCCGACAGAGGTTTTCTCTGTCGGGGTGTTTTTTATTTTCTGCCTCGGTTGTTGTAATCTTCGTCGATGTTTTTTCTCCACGCATTGCCCAGGGGTCTGCTCTCTCTTATACAGCACACAGCCTCTGCCATAGCCTCATAAACCACCGCTGTACCTTTTTTGTCAGCGTTATAATTCACAGCTTTCTCTTCATCAATTCCAAAACTTGCTGCTGTGCCTACCGCATCAATGTTAGCCGCCATAAACAGAAACTCCCAGCCGTACTTTTCTTTCTGTCGGTTAATCATCATTCTCACCTTGTCAGCTGTGTATCTTCTGCTGGCGTTTTCGTAGCCGTCTGTGGTAATGATAAACATTGTGTGCTGGGGCACATCTTCCTTTCTGGCGTACTTGTGAATATTCCCGATGTGATGAATTGCACCGCCGATTGCATCTACAAGGGCTGTGCAACCGCCAACAGTATAGTCTTTGTCTGTAAGGGGATTAACCTCTTCAAGCTTTGCTCTGTCGTGAATCACCTTTGTGTCACTATCAAACAAAACAGTAGACACCAGACACTCACCCTGCTGTGCTCTCTGCTTTTCAATCATAGCGTTAAAGCCGCCGATTGTGTCCCTCTCAAGTCCTGCCATAGATCCGCTTCTGTCCAGAATAAAAACAAGCTCTGTAAGATTCTTTTTCATAAATAATACCTCCGAAAATAATTGTGGTTGCAAGGTTTTCTTTACCTTACAACCACATTATAGACTTATTTTCGGTTTGTTTGGTCGCTTTGAATGCGACATTTTTGAGGTGATATCAGCCACCCAGCAAACTTTGGTCAAAGGCAAAGAGTGCTTCGTTTATCTCAAAGATATTATACTTTTTCTGTCTGATGAAATACTCAATAATCACATCAAATTTATTGCTGTGAGAGAGGGCGTAACCTGCTTTTTTCAGGAGCTCTTCGGTTTCTTCAAGAGAAAGCTCCAGTGCAATTGCAAAAGCGATTGCCGTTGACTTTGCAGGTTTGTAGTAAATATTGGTGCGTATTTTGGAGAAAAGTTTTCTGTCTACGTTGGCTTTTTTGTAACACTGGCTGTCCTTAAGACCTTTCTCGTCAATCTTTCTCAACAACATCTGGGAAAAACTTTCGTCCAATTCGCTCAATCTATGCTCAAGACTCTCGCAGGGCACCTGCATACATTCTTTGCAGACATCTTCCTCTGCACTTTCCTTGGGTGCATAGGCGCAAGGTATTGTATGCAATGACATCATTCTGCGCTGAAACTCTACAGAAGAATCCGTATGCTCCTGCTCGTAATTATCGTCAATATACTGGGCAATGTCAGAAAACAGCTTCGAGCTGATGCTGAAAGCGTCCTTACCAAACACTACAAGATACACCATCATATCTTCTTCAAGAAGGAAGCTGCTTATTTCGTCCACAGCCACCCGCAGAGCTTTATCTTTTGGATAGCCATACACTCCCGAGGAAATCAGCGGGAATGCCACAGACTCGCAATCGTTTGCCGCTGCAAGTTTCAAGGATTCTCTGTAGCAGCTTCGCAGAAGTGCTTCTTCTCCTGCTGCTCCGTCTATCCACACAGGACCCACTGTATGGATTACATATTTTGCAGGGAGCTTATATCCGGCGGTGATTTTCGCTTTTCCGGTTTTGCATCCGCCCAAAGCGCGGCACTCTGCAAGAAGTTGTCTGCCTGCAGCACGATGGATTGCACCGTCTACTCCGCCACCACCCAGAAGGCTCTCGTTGGCAGCATTGACAATGGCATCCACCTGCATTTTGGTTATATCATTACGTACAATTTCAAAAGGCATATTCTCACCTCAAAAAGTAAAAGCGGCATTCTTTTACGAGTGCCGCTTTATGGATTATTTCAGATTCTGCACAATGCCAACAATATATTTCTGAATCTTGGTAGCATCGTTGACTGTAAGCCTGTTGTCACCCGTTACCTCGCCTGCAGCTTTCTGCACATCGTTGAATTCTACAATGGAAGCTACATATTTCTGGATTGCAGTTGCATCTGCAACACTGAGCTTTCCGTCACCGTTTGCATCTCCGGGCACGTAGACATGCACATCAAAGGAGGTAACCATTCCCTCCCAGGTGATTTCAACGGGCTTTGTACCTGCAGTGTCACTATCAAGCTCGCTTACGGTAAAGCCTTCCGATACTACCTTCTTTGAGCCGTCACTGTAGTTTATTTCCAGCTGAAGATTTGCAGGATTTATTGTGCTGCCCACAGGACAGTACACAACCTCAAAAGGTGTGATGAGAGTAATTGACGATGGCAACACAACAAGCTCATCATTACTTTTTTTCTCGTACAGTTTATCTACACGGATTACCTCCGCATTGTAGTAGTTGTTGGTAGCAGAAAGGTCGCAGATAAGGTGTCCGTCAAGATACTCAAAACCGTAAATCTCAAGTCCTGCGGAATCCACCTCTTCGGGAGTGAATATCTCGGATGAAATCAAAGTATCCACATTAAAAAGCACAACGCTTCTGTTAGTAGTATAAAACAGGTCTTCGCCGTCGGTAGAAAGGCGGCAATAAAGATTCCAGTATTTGTTCCATCTTGCTCTGGAGCGATAAAGCTCCTCGTTGCCGTCATCGGTAACTCTGTTTATGGAGCAACGGGTGCTGTCTACATAATAGAGTTCCCCGTCAAGATACTGGAATGCAGAGTAAGATCTGCGCCAGTAATAATTATCGTAGGTTGTATCCTGGGGAGTTGTATCGTAGTCAGATGCCGCGTGAGCATTGTCAAAAAGCTCCGATCCTCCCTCATACAAAGCCTCGCTAGAAAGCAGGAAGTTGTCGTGATACACCTCACCTGCAAGGCCGATAACATCGTCCCATGTAACATCTACGTGGTAAGGCTTGCCGTCGATATAAACAATATTCCAGGAATGGTTAAGTATGTCAGATTCGCAAATCTCGCTTTTTATTCCCACTTTGTTCAGCAGGAATATATATGCCTTTGTGTAGCCTTCGCAAACAGCGTAGCCATCTATAAGCGCGCCGTAAATATCGAATTTATTATCGTGCTCCAGTTTTTTGTCGTAGTTGCACTTAAGTGCCAATCTATCGTGAATAAGCAAAGCCTTTTCTGCTTCGGTCAGATTTTTTGCATCCACAAGGTCTGCAACCATTTCATTTGCAACAGCCTCACACTGTGCATACATTTTGTTGCATTCTTCTTTTGTATAGAGATACTGCACGTTCATCTGAATCAGTTTATCTCCTGCAACCGCATAGCCAACAGAGCCTACGTGGAAAACCTCGGGGATATCCTTGCACAGATAATATGCAATGGCAGTATAAACCTCCTCAATCATAGGGATGTTATACTCTCCGATATAGATACTTTCATTGAATTCCATCGCTTCTGAAAGGATGTATTCCTTGAACTCATCTGCATTGCTGATGTATTTATCAAGGATATCTATATTATATCCAACCTCTGCAAGCTCGGCATCTTTTATGCTGACAGCGTCAGCTGTAAAAGCTCCAAACTGAAAAGGAGAAGCGGCAAAAGTCAACAAAACAAGCATTAAAGCAATCAGACTTTTAAGTTTCATCAAAACACCGTTTCCTGTATAATTGTCCGTGAAATTGTATTTACTACACACACTATCATTTTATCATAAAGCGCTGTTTTTTTCACTCTATTATATTGCTGAAAAAATCTGCATTTCGTTGTGCATTTCGAACAAAGCACCCCTATCCATACTATCCCCCTCTGACTTTTTTGTTCCGATGATAAAATGACCCTTGCCGTATTATCCGACAAGGGTCATTAATTATTCAGTGTTCATTTATGCTTTGGTAGCTTCTGTAAGGTCAGAGTAAACGGTCTGGATGTTGCCATTTGCATCTCTGTACTGTACATAAGCCTTTGCAACCCAGGTCTGACCCACGGTTACGTTTGACTTTGCCCATACACTTGTGCCGCTGTAAGCCGCTGTGCCTGAAGGACCTCTGTCATATACGTTTGAGTCTGTTGTGCCTGTATAGAAGGTTTCTTCGTTGTAGTTATCCTTGTTTACACCCAGGATACCTACCTTTACAAGGTCATAATCCTCGGGCACATACCAGCTGAAATAGAACTGATTCTTTGCTGCAACTGATACTGTATCGATAGTGTCTACGCTTACAAGAATCTTCTCTACAATCTCCTCGTCCTCGGGCACAAACACAGCTGTCACTGTTGTGTCCTCTGTGGGATAGAATTTGTAGTCGGTGCTGTAGCTTCTGATTTTTCCGTTTGCATCTGTCCAGTATGCAAACTTCTCACCTTCAGGCGCTTCTCCTGCAGTTACTGTAATACCTGCATTTGCAATGTATGTACCTGTGCCTGTACCACCCTGAACTGTAACGTCTACATATACAATCTGTCTTGTCCAGGTTGTTACAACCTCTACATCCTCTCCCTTTGCAAGTGCTGCCTGAATCTCGGCTTCGGTCATACTCCAGCCTGCAAAGTCATAGCCAACGCTTGTGGGGTCTTCGGGGAAGGCAATTTCATCAGGTGAGCTATAGTACTGGGTATCAAGAACTCTGCCGAATTTACCTATTTTGTCGTGCTTGAATGTAACAAGCTGAACACCTTCTACGGGAGTAGAATATACTGCTTTTATGAAATTGTTGCCTGAAGCAGTGAATGTATAGGACTGATCTTTTGAGATAATCATATAGTTCTGTCCGTTATACCAACCCATAAATTTCGCATCTGATGTATCGTTGGCTGTAACTGTTACAGTAGCACCAAGAGGAATTTTATCGTTGCTATAGAAAGAACCCTGCGGAACACCGGTGCTATCATTGATAGAAATGGTAAAACCTGTGCCACCTGCAACCTCAACCTTAAGTGTGCTTGTTGGAGCAGTTTTCTCATACATTGCTTGGATTGTACAGTCAGAAGTTATCTTGTCAAAAGATTTGCTCCATCCTGTAAAAATGTATCCTTCGCGGTCTGGTACCTCAGGTGCTACCGCATCATATCCGCGTGCAATGCTTTGAACATCAAGAATTGTATCATCGTAGTCAGTAAAAACAACTGTGTAACAAGTGAAATCGGGACTCGGAGTATACTTATCTCCTCTACGTACACTCCATTTATTATCTGACAAATAATTGTCTAGATAAAATATGGTATTGTGTGCGGATGATGCGTTTATCGATAAATTTTCTGTGCGCTTATTTGCAGATGTGCCATCAGAAAACTTAATCATTTCCGTGTTTTTGGGAATCTGCGCTACATACTTTCCTATTTCTGATAAATAACTCATCTTTTCACCCGGATATGCTGTTCCTATGCCCTGGGTATTGCTATCCATAGGGTAAACATAAGCAGCGTCCCATGAATAGAATTCATGATACCCTGAATCATAGTACATTGGGACGAAATAAACAGTAATCAATTCACCGGGATTTGCTTCGTAAAGATATTCTATCTTAACCGTTGGATTTTCTTGTCTTGTGTCAATCGTAAATCGGTAAACACCACCTATCGTCTCCAGCATAGAGTATTTGTCTCCTACTGACTCTTTGTACGTATATGCATAAGTTCCTATTGTATCATCGGTAAAAACGCCGTGATTACCATAGTACACCGTACCCGTGCTTGTAACGTTCGCAATCCTAAAATAATAACCACCAGCATTAAGTGTAGCTCTGCAAGAAGCAACTCCCTCTGTGTCTGTTGCGAAAAGCTCTCTTGTAATGTTATTAGTACCTTCCAGATACCAACCATAATCAGCGATAGAAGAAGTTCTAACAATGGTTACGCCAAAACGATCTCTGTTTGACACATCCACTGTTATTTTATAAAATCCTGTCTGTGCAATCCATTTGGCATTGGGTGTATCCACACCTGTGTTTTTATCTTTGATTCGGAATCCCCAGTTCTGACAAGTTCCTTCGCTAAGGTTAATTGTGCCGGAATTACCATAGTACTCTGTTGTATAAGAATTATATATTTTGAATTCATATGTACCTGCACTCAGTCTGACTACTGTGCTTACAGTACCATCGCCATTATTGCCAAGCACATAACCAACATCCCAGTCATCAAAACTACCCTGAATATGGTATCTTGATTCATATTTGATATATGAACTTCCGGCTTTTGTTGCGGTTGAGTAAGTGTTGCTATCCTCTGCAGAATAAGCAGCAACAGTAGGCATACAAAGCGCTATTGCGCATGTCTGGATTATTGCAAACACAAGAAGTATTGCAACCAGTTTGTTTCTTTTCATAAAAAATCTCCTTTGCTCTAACTATAGAAACAATTCAGCATTGATTCATTTATATAGAATTATGCTTTTGTAGCTTCTGTAAGGTCAGAGTAAACGGTCTGGATGTTGCCGTTTGCATCTCTGTACTGTACATAAGCCTTTGCAACCCAGGTCTGACCCACGGTTACGTTTGACTTTGCCCATACACTTGTGCCGCTGTAAGCCGCTGTGCCTGAAGGACCTCTGTCATATACGTTTGAGTCTGTTGTGCCTGTATAGAAGGTTTCTTCGTTGTAGTTATCCTTGTTTACACCCAGGATACCTACCTTTACAAGGTCATAATCCTCGGGCACATACCAGCTGAAATAGAACTGATTCTTTGCTGCAACTGATACTGTATCGATAGTGTCTACGCTTACAAGAATCTTCTCTACAATCTCCTCGTCCTCGGGCACAAACACAGCTGTCACTGTTGTGTCCTCTGTGGGATAGAATTTGTAGTCGGTGCTGTAGCTTCTGATTTTTCCGTTTGCATCTGTCCAGTATGCAAACTTCTCACCTTCAGGCGCTTCTCCTGCAGTTACTGTAATACCTGCATTTGCAATGTATGTACCTGTGCCTGTACCACCCTGAACTGTAACGTCTACATATACAATCTGTCTTGTCCAGGTTGTTACAACCTCTACATCCTCTCCCTTTGCAAGTGCTGCCTGAATCTCGGCTTCGGTCATACTCCAGCCTGCAAAGTCATAGCCAACGCTTGTGGGGTCTTCGGGAAATTCAATAGTATCGGTTGCACAATAATACTGGGTATCAAGGATTCGGCCCAATGTGCCAACCTTGTTATTCTTGAATGTTACAATCTGTACACCCTCAACGGGAATGATATATACAGCCTTGTAGCTGTCATTACCTGAAGAAACAAAGGTGTAGGAATAATCCTCGGACACAACAATGCCTGTTGTGGGGTTTATCCAGCCTGAAAACTCTGCTGTTTCTGTTACTCTTGCTGTAAGTGTTACGGTTGCGCCAATGGGAGTCCTTGTGTTGATATATGTGGGGCCCTGGGGTCTTACTCCGCCGTCGTTAACAGAAATATTGAATCCGGGACCACCACTTGCATCTACAACAAGTGTTCCGTAAGTCTTTGAGTACATTGCTTTTACGGTAAGGTCACCTGACACATTCTCTGTACTTGCAGACCACCCTGCAAAGCTGAAGCCGTTTCTTTCTGGTGCTTCAGGTGCAACTGCTGTGCTGCCCGGTGCAACTGTCACTTGCTCAATAACATCACCCTTATAATCAAGGAATGTTACAAAGTATTCTTTTGCCACGTGTTCTGTGGAAATTGTGCCTGCAAAAATATCCAGAACAAAAGTTACCTCTGTCTTTCTGTCAAGGGTAAGGGTCTGGTTAAACTGAGGCCAATCCATTGTAAAGTCCACGTTGGCAGCTTTGAATTCGTATGCACCTGCATCAAGAGTAAGAGTTGCGGTATAAACGCCCTCTTCCCTCTCTGTCATGGGGGTGTCTGTGCCCCAATCGTTGAAGTTTCCGCGGATGTAACAGACATCGGGAATGTACTTAACCTGCAGATAGTTTGTCATCTTGTTGTAAATAAAGGTGTATTCACCGCCTGCGGCTACAAGCACACCATTGTTACCCTCTTCATACATAAGGATTCCCTGCTCACTCACAAGGTTAGTTGTGTTGTTGATTTCTCCGTTGTAGCCATACCAGGAGTTACCGCCCAGAATCTTGAATTCATAGCGACCTCTGGAAAGCTCCAGTGTAGCAGAAACCACATCCTCTTCCACAACTGTCATATTGGGAGTTGCGTTCCAGTTGTTGAACTCACCAACCAGAGTTACGGTGGAAACAGAGCCTACCTGCACAGCTGTACCACCTGTGAGCATTGTGCCCATAACCTCAATCTCATTGATGAGGATAAGTTCACCCTTTGTGCCGGAAACAGCAAACTTCAGATATCGTGCATAGACAGGAGCAGAGCTTCTGTCCACAGTTATCCAGTAAGGTGCTGTTTTGGTTGTATCGGGGCTGATATATGTAAGATAATCGTAAGAGATACCATCGTGAGAATAGTAAACATTGATGTAATCAAAGGTTACTGCGCCTGCGCCGTTATCCCCCACAAAGTGGTTGATTCTGATTTTGCTGATTTCAGCTTCGCCGCCTAAATCCAGAGTAGCAATACCTCTGTTTGCATTGTTGGGGTTAATGTTACCTGTGCTCTGGTCACCGGAGTTGTAGAATCCGAACCAGGAAGAGTTGTTAACTCCGCTCTGAAAAATCTGTGTTGCCTTGCCGTCTGTAAGACTTGCTGTGTAAGGAGAATCGGGATATGCGGGGGAAACATACTCTTTGCCCAAAGCAATGTTTGTTGCAGAAGATGTATGCTCGCTGCCATTAATTTTAACCTCATTCAGAAGGGTGAGCTCACCCTCGGACTGAATTTCCAGCTTAAGGAATCTTCCTACAGCAAGAGCGTCTGTAAGGCTTGCCCAGCAGGAGCCAACATCGCAATCGTCCAGAGCAAAGCTGCCCATAAGGTAATACTTTGTTCCGTCAACAGAAACATAGGCTTTTACCTCTTTGGGAGCACCAACGGTGTAATCTCCCAGAGTTTCTGTTGAATCGCCGATATAAAAATGGGTATAAAGGCTTGTGATGCTGTGTCTTGTGCCAAAGTCGATTACAACTGTGCCCACTCCCTGGGATGTGTTGCAGTTTTCGTCTTTGGAATCATTTACAAATCCAAACCATTCGCCCTCAAGCGTTGTGTCTGCCACACCATCTGTAAGAGAAGCGTCCAAACTAAGACCTCCTGCAACCTCTGCGGAAACCTGACCTGAAGATGTAATATCTTCGGGAACAATCTCGGGCTCAACCTCAGTATTAAGGTCAGAGAAAGATACGTTGGAAGAAACTGAAATTGCTGTGGAGTAAGACTGGGGGCTGATGCCCGAGAAGGTTATCTTCTGACCAACCTCTGCCTCGTTAAGCTGACACCAGTTGTAGATACTTGCAGAATCTTCTGTGTTGTAATGAGCCGCAAAGAGCACCTCATCACTTGCAAGTTCCACGTTGGATTTTTCGTTCGCAACACCTGTGCCGTTCCACTTTTCTGTTACAACCCAGGCATTGTTGGGATTATCCCACTTTGCCTTTACGTTTAATGTAAGATGTATGTTTGCATTTGCCGCTGTAAGCAAGCCACCATTGAATACAGATGTAAACAATGCACTGCTACCTGATGTAACTGCCTCGTTGCGCTGATAAACCGCAAAGGATTCCTTGGGCATAAACTTTGCAAAAGCTGCAGGCTCTACATCAGTATTTGCATTGAGTGCTGTTGCACCTGAAAGTTTAATTCTGTCGCCAACCTGAAGCTGCTTGAGGATTCTGTAGTTTTCTGAACTACCTACCACAGCACCTTCGGTAACACCAAGTTCCCAATCGTGAGCAGCAATAAGGAATTCGTCTGCTTCCAGCTGAATTGATTCTGTGTCAACGCCTATACCCTCGGTAACAGACTTAACCACGTTGAATTTCTGCTCGGCATCCCACTTGAATACAACATTCACAGTATAAGCGATGTTTGCATTGCTTACTGTGATAAGACCGTTATTCCAAGTGGGAGAATAAAGGATACAGTCGCCGGAAGTTATCTTCTTGTTTCTGCCTTTAATCTCTATACCTGCATTGTTGTATGCAATTGTATTGGTACCTGTAACTGTCAGCAGATTTCTGAGTGTGCTTTCTGCACTGTTAAGTTTTTCTACTGTTGCTGTGTCGGAGCTAAGAAGTGCCACTGCCTCTTTGTAAGCGGCACGGATTTTGAGAATTGTTGTTTCTGAATAATCTCTGTGTGTTATTTTTAGTGTTTCGTCAACAGCAGACTGTAGACTTGCCTTTGCCGCTGCAACACCTGAAACCTCGTAGCCGTTAAAGCCGTATGTCTTGACAATGGTGGGGTAATCCTTGTAGCAGATGTTTGCATCATAAGGACCATACTTGACACCATTGTATGTAAAGTAATGCTTGTCGGTGTACTGATACATACCGTACTGTGTGCTGTATGTATCGCCGTACTTGCTGTAGCCTGCATCGTAAGTGCCGTCACCTGCATAGTGAGCCACCCATCCCTCGTAGGTAGAGGGCAGAGCTGAAGATGTAATCCAGCTCTGGGTAATCCAGCTCTTCATACTGTAAAGACCCATCAGGTAGCCTTCTTCAACAAAAGCATTTATGAATGTATTGATAATGCTCAAAGCTGTTGCTGTGGGCAAATCTGCCTGAGAAGAATCTTCGTAGTCGAAATAGAAAGGATATTCCAGAGTGTAGCCCTTGAGCCACTCCTTACATTTTGCAATATCCTCTTCCACAGCTGCCTGAGTAGTTGCATAGGAATAGAAATATGCGCCTACATCAAGACCTGCTGCCTTTGCTTTGGTATAAAAATCATTAAAGCACTTATCCCTTGAGGTCATCTTGGATGTACCCAAGCGAAGGATAATATAGTCATAGCCCATAGCAGCTATGGCTGAAAAGTTTACAGCGCCTTCCTGCCAGCTGGACAAATCCAGACCTTCGCAGTAAATCTTGCCGTCACCTGCAAAGCCGCCGTCGTAACCTCGGTCGTATCCATTCTGTGTTGCCGCCTGAGGCATAAGAGCAACTGCGCTCATACAGGACATAAAAACAAGAACAGCCAAAAGAGCCGATATGGCTTTCAAAGAAAATC